>JAZOXD010000227.1:0-9105 GCA_045659565.1 Eubacteriales bacterium
CATCGGGAGCAGGCTTTTCGCCAACACTGGGAGCAAAACCGGCAGCCATTGCGTTCACAGAGAAGCACAAAAGTACAACCACTACCATCATAACACTAACTAATCTTTTCATTTTTCCATCTCCTAAGATTAATTTTATTAAATCATTGTCGCCAATGAAATAAACTTACATTTGAGCCAGAATCTTTTCCTCTGTACGGATGATCTGTTGAAGCGCATCTTCCCCATAGGCGCGGGTTAATGCCTGAACAGCCAGTTCCATATTCGGCATTCTGGTATTTAGATTGTGGCAATCGGAACCAATCAGGTGAATCATCTTATGCTTGAACAGCCGAAGCGCCAGCCGTTGATTCCAGCCTTTGAAAAATTCTGCATTTACCTGAATCAAAACCGGCAGGTCGGCCAGTTGATCCGGAATTTTATGATTTTGAAAGGGGCGCATATACCGATCCATATGGGCTATGATCGGGGTGAGTTTTTGTTTTTGGCGGATTCCCACCAATTCCTGCAGATTACGATCTGACCAGGGCTTCATCGGCATTTCGATCATCACATAATCGGTGCCGGCAATGGCCATATCGTGCAAAAATTCACAATCGCTGATCCCTTCGAAAAAGTAGACCTCCGCGCCCACCAGAACCTCGGGTAAATCGGGGACATCCTTCATCGCTTCCCGCAAACGCTTTTCAGCTTCTTGCCGTTTGGCAAGAAAACGCTGAGGCGATTCGTGATTGGGGTAAAAATGTGGGCTGGCGATCACCTTGCGAATCCCTTGCCGGGCTTCGTTTTGAAGCATTGCAATGGATTGTTCGACAGATCGGCTCCCATCATCGATCCCCGGAAGGATATGGGTGTGAAAATCAACTAACGGCATTTTTTAGTTCTCCTTTTTGGAAGACTTAGCCGAGTCATTATCGTTTAAAGCATACGCATAGCGGTATTTGGAATAGTACTTTTTATAGTATTTTTTACCGTATCCGTAGCGGTAACCTGCGCCATGTTCGCCAACACAGTTCATTACAACGCCCAGAATTCTGGATTCGATGAATTCGAACTGGTTCACAGCAGCATTAAGTGCAACAGTGCTGCAGTAATCCTGACGAACCACCAGCAGAATTCCATCGGCAACCTTGGCGGCTACCATCGCATCGCTGACTTCCCCTACGGGAGGCAGGTCTAGAATAATATAATCGTAATCGTCGCGCAGACGGTTGATCGCTTTACTCATTTTAGAAGAACTCAACAGCTCAATGGGGTTCGGCGGATTACGGCCGGAGGCAATAACTGCAAAGCCTTCCTGCTCGTCGACCTTACAAGCCTGAATAACCGAGTCCATATCGCTATGCCCGGTGAGATAATCCGAAAGACCGGGTGTTTTTTGAATTGGAAGCTTTGTGCACAAAGAAGGACGGCGCATATCGCAGTCGATCAGCAATACTTTTTTATTCAACTGTGCAAGGGAATAAGCCAAATTGACAGAAGACAAGCTTTTACCTTCGCCGGCCATAGCGCTGGAAACGCCGATAACCGGGCATTTGATTTCATCCACAAAGGAGAACTGTAACTTGGTTCGCAGCAGCTTATAGGCTTCGGAGGCCGCAAAGCTGATGTTGTTCCCGATCAGGTTCTTTTCGTCAGCAATGTTGGCGGCGGTAGCCTTTTTCTTTTTGGAATGGGAACTGGCGCCATAACCGTAATAACTGTAATAGCCTTTCTTGCGGCGTTTACCGTAACCGTAATAACCACCTTTGGATTGAGCCAGCATATCGGGAACCGCAGCCAGAATGGGATGATCGCAGCATTGTTCGATATCTTCTTCCGTACGGATCGTCACATCGTAAATGGCACGAAGAATGATGATACCAAAAGCGATTGCAAAGCCGGCCATAAAGCCCAAGAAGGTGTTCCGAGTATAGTTCGGAGAGCTGGGAGAAGACGCAGATACTGCATAATCCACAATCTTGGCAGAAGTGCCTTCTACGATCTCGCTGATCCGGTTCGGCAAAATGTAGGCGATGGCATTAGCGATCTTTTTGGCCTCCTGGGGATCCGGATTGGTTACTATAACCTGGAAAACTTCGGTTTCGTTTACGGCGGATGCAGAAATCATCCCCCGTAATTGGCCATAAGAATAACTCAGGTTCGCATAATCGATTACATCGTTCAGGCAAGCACGGGAATTCAAAATAACCGCATAGGTTTTAACCAGGTTTTTAGAAGCAGTAATATCGCTGCTGGAAATACTTAAAGAAGTATCCCCCACAGAAATATCACTGTTATTTACGTAAAACATCGCTGAAGATTGATAAAGCGGAGTGATCATGTATAACGTCCAAACCAACGCCGCAGCGCCGCCTGCAATAGCGGACAGGCAAATGATCCAAAGTTTACGCAGAAGGGCCTTCCAAAGACGCTTCAGATCGATTTCAACGATTTCATTTCTTTTATTGATCTTTTCGTTCATTTTTGCTCCTATATCCTTTTGGAAAAACTATTTCACACTAATATTCCATCTTAATATAAAAAAGTATATCATATTATTTTGAAATAGTCAACTTTTATAAACAAAACAAACACAAAATTATTGCTCATTTAATGGATTTTTTGGTTTCACATCCCTTTTGGATCGGTTGAACACCCGAACCAACATTGCGAGGCCGATCCCCAATAAAGCTCCAAAAAAATCGATCCATACATCCTGTACCATACCGGAACGCCCGGTGAAGGTCTGGATAAATTCATCAGTAACCGCTACAACCAATACATAAAATAAGCCATAGCCAAGATGATGGGCGATTTTTCCTAAATTTATGATCAATCGGGTTGCCAAAAAGCCCAATAGGGCAAATTCCGCTATATGAGCGCCTTTACGCACCAAAAAATGCAGGTCCAGATCGCTTTCCCCAAAAATCGCTTCAATCAAGCGGATTACGAAGTTACTGTCTTGGGTGGAAGCATCACTCCCCTTTAACGAATTGCTGAAAATGAAGGCGGTTGCCGCCAGCACCAGTACCAGCAGGAAAAGGCTTTTTTTCTTTGTTGTCATCTGGATTGATACATCTTTCTGTAATAATTTTGATATTCGCCGGAGATGATGGTCTCCCACCATTCCTTATGAGTCAGATACCACTCAATGGTTTTATCGATTCCATCGGCAAAATTTGTTTCCGGTAACCACCCCAGTTCCCGGTGGATCTTTGCGGGATCGATGGCATAGCGAAGATCGTGACCTTTCCGATCCGTCACATAGGTAATCAGGCTTTCGGGCTTGCCTAATTTTTGACAAATCAGCTTCACAATATCGATATTTGCCATCTCGTTATGGCCACCAACATTATAAACCTCGCCTACCCTGCCCTTATGCAGGATCAAGTCGATAGCCTTACAATGGTCCTCTACATAAAGCCAATCCCGAACATTTTCACCCTTACCATAAACCGGCAATGGCTTATCATTTAATGCATTGGCAATCATCAGCGGAATCAGTTTTTCCGGAAAATGATAGGGGCCGTAGTTGTTGGAGCACCGGCTGATGGTAATCGGCAAGCCATAAGTACGGTAATAAGCCTGCACCAGCAGATCTGCAGATGCCTTGGATGCGCTATAGGGGCTGCTGGTATGGATGGGAGTTTCTTCAGTAAAAAACAGATCCGGGCGGTCTAAGGGCAGATCACCGTAGACTTCATCGGTGGAAACCTGATGATAACGCCGGATTCCATATTTCCGACAAGCATCCATCATCACTTGTGTGCCAAGAATATTGGTTCTCAAAAAGACCTCGGGATCATCAATGGAACGATCCACATGGCTTTCGGCGGCAAAATTCACCACCATATCCGGATGCTCTTCTTCAAAGAGCCGATAAATGGCCTCCCGATCACAGATATCTTCCTTTACAAAACGGAAGTTTTTTTCTTCCATAACCGGTTCCAAAGTAGAAAGATTGCCGGCGTAAGTCAGCTTATCCAAGCAAATGATCCGATATTCCGGATGATTGCGGAGCATATGAAAGATAAAATTACTTCCGATAAAACCGGCACCGCCGGTTACGATAATAGTCATTTTATTTTTCCTCCCGACTCAAGGCAAGTAGATACTGACCATAGTCTGTCATTTCAAGGCTTTCGCCGATTTTTCTCAACTGTTCGGTGGTGATAAAACCGCGCCGCCAGGCGATCTCTTCAATACAAGACACATAAAAACCCTGACGATCCTGAACTGCTTCCACAAACTCAGCAGCCTTCAACATTCCCTGGGGCGTTCCGGTATCCAACCAGGCCATTCCGCGGCCAAGAAGGCTTACCTTTAATTCGCCCTTTTCCAAATATGCATTATTGACAGAGGTGATCTCGATCTCGCCGCGAGGAGAGGGCTTCACATTTTTCGCAATCTCCACCACCCGGTTATCGTAGAAATAAAGACCGGGCACCGCATATCCGGATTTGGGATTTTCCGGTTTTTCTTCGATGGAGATCACATTGCGATCCTGATCAAATTCTACCACGCCGAAAGAGCGGGGATCCTTCACCGGGTAACCGAAAATAGTGGCTCCGGTTTTATTTTCCATGGCGCGTTTCAAAATCCGGGTCATATCCTGACCATAAAACACGTTATCGCCCAAAATCAGGCAAACGCTATCGTTACCAATGAATTCTTCACCCAAAATAAAAGCATCCGCCAAACCCCGGGGCGTTTCCTGAACCTTATATGTAATAGAAAGCCCGATCCGGCTGCCATCCTCCAATAGTTTTTCATACATCGGGGTATCGTCGGGGGTGGAAATAATCAAAATTTCACGAATTCCCGCCAGCATCAGGATCGATAAGGGATAATAGATCAGCGGTTTATCATAAATAGGGAGCAATTGCTTGGAAACAACCTTTGTCATCGGATAAAGGCGGGTTCCCTTTCCGCCGGCTAAAATGATTCCTTTCATGGCAGCCTCCTTAAAGAATAATATCACAGATCCGATCCACGTCATCCGGGGAAAGATCTGCAAATAGGGGCAGGGTCAGAACCCTATCGGCCAAATGGCGGGCCACCGGGGTTTTCTCCGCCCTCGCTGTAGGATAGTCACAGTAGCATTCCACACTATTAGTTAGCGGGTAAAAATATTTACGGGCAATAATATTCTGCGCTTTCAAATTTTCGAAAACTTCATCGCGGGTATATTTATAATCCTCGAATACCACCGGGAAATACGCATAGTTCGAAACGGTATCCGGCTGTTCCGGGCATAGTTTAATCCCTTTTACGCCGGCAAGGCGGGCCCGGTAACGGGCAACCACTTGTTTCCGTTTTTCAATCTCTTCATCGATATGGCGAAGATTACAGATCCCCATCGCAGCCTGAAATTCATTCATTTTGGCATTTCCTCCCACGTAAGAAATCTCTTCCGGGCCAGATATGCCAAAGTTTTTCATATCATCCAAGCGTTGCTTCAAGGCGGAATCACGATAACTGACGGCGCCGCCTTCAATGGTATTAAATACCTTGGTAGCATGGAAGCTGAACATAGAAGCATCGCCGAAATTTGCAGCGTTGATTCCCTTATATTTCACACCAAAGGCATGGGCTGCATCGTAGATAACCGTCAAGTTATATTCCTTTGCAATCGTTTCAATCCTTTCCACATCACAAAGATTCCCGTAGACGTGAACCGGCAAGATCGCAACGGTTTTTTCGGTGATCAATGCTTCAATTTTGTCAGCATCCATCGTATAGTCCACAGAATTCACATCGCAAAACACCGGCACAAGGCCATTGCGGACAATGGCGTGGGTGGTTGAAACAAAGGTGAAGGGTGTTGTGATCACTTCTCCCCCAGCCGGGAAGCCCATGGCGGCGATCACATTTTCAAGAGCCAGATGCCCGTTGGTATAGAGGGTGATATTGGGCGTATCCAGGTATTGTTCCAGATCAGCCTGCAGTTTTCGGTGCTTAGCTCCCATATTGGTGAGCCAATGGCTCTCCCATAAGTCCTTTATTTCGTTGCAATATTCTTCATAGTCAGGCATTGAAGAGCGGGTAACATTGATGAGATCCATTATTTTCTCCTAAATCGTTAATCCGTAAATAAGAGGAATCGACGCAATGATCGTAACATACGAAATAACATCAAAAACAAAAGAATATTTAAAATAATCATTAAAGCGATATCCCACCGACATCGACATCCCAAGGGTGGAGCTCGCCAAGGGACAGCTCAGAACCATACCAGAGGCCAAGGTAATCCCCAACGAAAAGGAATAGGTATTCAACCCCATTTCCGGCGCAATGCTCAGCACGATCGGAAGCACAATCATAATAGCGGTGGAATTTGAGATAAACTCACTGGTAACCTGCACCAGCAGAACGAAAATGCAGAACAGCAGGAAGGGGCTGACAGAATTCCCCACCAAGGAAGTGAAGCCCTTGCTGATCAGAGCGGTTCCCCCTGCTGCTTCCAGGGCCTTGGCCAAACCCAAGCAACCGGCCAGGCGGCCAACAATATTCCAATTGACATTTGAGATGGCCTTTTTCTGAGTAATACAACCGGTGATGATACAGAGTAAGGCTGCAGTGGTGCTGGTGACAGCAAGCGGGACCCACTCGGTGATATAGAAAACAACGGTTGCCGCAAAGATCACCGCAACAGTAATCATCTTCCTTTTGCTATAATCAACAGCGGCAGCCGGAGCTTTATATTCCACTTCGTCCTCACGGTCACCCCAAATCTTCTGACCTCTTCTATAGCCCACAAACAAGCAATAAAGGAGGCCGAGAAGCACGATCAATCCACCTACCGGCGTAAAATCGAAGGTTTTAAAGGTTTGGGCACCGGCTTCCTCCAATAAGCCCTGCGCCGTCATTTGCTGGGTGGAGCCCACTAACGTGGATGCGCCACCGATCACGCAACCATAAGCGATGGGCATAATCAGATTTTTAGCATTGATCTTGTCATTAGAAAGGGATAAGCCCATAATGATGGGGATAAAAATCGCCAGCACAGCTGAGTTGGTTAAAAAGGCTGACATCAACGCCGACGCAAGATATGTGCCCACAATTAATTTTCGTTCGGAGCCGCGGGCCACCCGGACGATCCATGCCCCTATGGTTGCCGCTAAGCCAGTTTCGGAAATTGCCGCCCCCACGATCATCACACCGATTGTTAAAATTACGGTGCTGGACGCAAATTGCCCAAAGGCTGTTTTGAAATCGCATACGCCGAAGATCACCATCAGCACACAGCCCAAAATGGCAGTGGTGGCCATGGGGAGTTTATCCCATACGAACAAGGCAATGCAGGCAATAAATATAACAAGAGAAATTATATCAAGTCCCATATATACACCTTTAATCACATAATATCATTCACTTTTAGATTTCCAAGCAACATATTTTCGCCATTTTCATCGAGTACCTGAAGCTTATCAAGAACCACATTAATGACCCGCTTCAAATCGGCCATATCCTTAGCTATAATGTCAAATTCCCCGAATCGTTGATTTACATCTTTTGAATATGGCACATCTTCGCCTTTTTGATGTCGCAAAGTATAACAAACAATTTCCGGCATATTTGCAATTTGTTCAAGTCCCTTGATTTCAGAAATTTTACCCGCACGTATTGTGGGGAATAACGTTATAACTGCTTGCCCATTCAATTTATAAAGATCGTGATTCAATGTTCCGTAGGTCTTCCGCATCTTTCCGGTCAATGCAAATTCTACCATCATCTTCAGCAGATCGATGTTCCATATGGATTGAAACATTGTATCGTATTCACTGCCGGGAAAGCGATAACCCGGATCATAAAAACGTACCGTATCACCATCTACAAAGCCTTGCATAAATATAGGACCATTTTGAATCTTTAGATCCTTCAACATCGCCAACAGTCGATCCTGCACCTTTTCAATATACATATTTGTATAACAGGAAGGAGATATTGTCCCGATACCAACCTTTTCAAGTCCTAATTCAATGGGCCCTAAATAACGGTCAGATGTTTTAGTCATATAAGGAACGCCATCAACAAAAATATAGGTCATAGTGAAATCATTTTTGTTGCCCATATATTTTTCAATGATAGCCCGGCCGTTCCCAGACTCCTTTTCAGCCAAGTTTAATGCTTCAGGGAGATGATCTAATGAATAGCAAATCGTTTGTCCACGGGAACCACGGCTATGAACCGGTTTAACAATAATAGGAAACTCTATTTCAGCTGCTTTCGTTGCATCAAGTAGTATATCTTTTTCATAGGTAGGAATGATATCTACGCCATTTTTCAGGCAAGCAGCCTTAAACGCATCTTTATCCGTTAGCGCAAATACTTGTTCGTAATTATCAATATAACAAGGCAAACCCAGACGCTCGCAAATCATCTGATACGGACGCTGGCAAGGATCCAGGTGCG
Source organism: Eubacteriales bacterium (assembly GCA_045659565.1). GTDB lineage: Bacteria > Bacillota > Clostridia > Oscillospirales > QAKW01 > QAKW01. The sequence goes on from JAZOXD010000227.1 coordinate 8,398, forward strand.
TACTAATTACAGCATCTACCTTCTCAATTCTGCAACGTTCAACGATCGAATCAACATCCATCACATCGATCATCCAGGCTTCATCAGCCATTTTCTTTGCAGGAGAATCGCTTAAATAATCGGTTACAATGGTATAAAGTCCCATCTCATTCGCTGCTTTTACAAGTTTACAATGCAGATTAGCTCCACCAAGAATCAGAATTTTTTTAGTCATAATTACCTTTCTTTACTGCTGCCGATTTTTTCTCTTTAATAAAAATTCTTTTGTCATTCTTATAAGATAATCAAGGCTTTCTATCCGTAAGAGTTTCGACAGACCTATATAAAATACCAAACCGATCAGCAACTGAACCAGCAATATCAAACAAGGATTTAAATGGAACATATTGACACCATAAACAATCAAGCCCATCATCACCGATAAAATAATCGGCCATAGTAAATCCTTGATTTGCTCAAAATAAGAATAGTTGATCAGTTTTTTATTGGGCAATGCATTAATCAAAAAGCTTGTAATGGTTGTGAAAAGTCCGGTTGCAGCAATAGCAAGCGGAGAACCAAAACAAGTAACAGCAATAACTAATGAGCCGATGCCAATCGTTTTTTTGATAATTTCCAGCTTCAAAAACAGATCGCTTCGTCCCACGGCATTGATCGCTTGAAGATTACAACTATGAAACGGGTAAAAAGCCATTGTGATACAATAGA
>JAZOXD010000228.1:0-6581 GCA_045659565.1 Eubacteriales bacterium
AAGGACCAAGGCAGAACCTGGGAACAACCCCGTCTGTTAGATTTAAAGGGCGCTCCGCCCCATCTGTTGCTTCATTCCTCGGGGGCCTTGATACTGGCCTATTCACGACGTGTGGAGCCTATGGTGGAATACGTGCGAATCAGTTACGATCTTGTTGAAACCTGGAGCCCCGACGTGCGGATCGGTTCTGTGCCCATTGATTGGGATCACGGCTACCCTACCTCCGTGGAACTGGAAAACGGGGATATCTTCACCGTTTATTACCAAAAATGCCCCGGGGACGATTTTTGTTCTCTACACTCGGTGCGCTGGAATTTAGAAGAACTCAAGGAGTTATAATATGGAAGCCATTATCAATGCCCGCGGAATACTGCCCCACGGTATATTGGAAAACGCCACCATCCTGACCGAAGGGGGCGTGATCGTGGCGGTGGGGGAAAATTTGCCCCTGCCCCAAGGCTCTGCCGTGACCGACGCAGAAGGGCTATGGGTAGGCCCGGGGTTTGTGGATATCCACGTTCACGGGGACGGAAAAGCCGCCCGCTGGGAACGGGACCCCGAAGCGGTTGCCCGCCATCACCTGGCCCACGGCACCACCACGATGGTGGCCACGATGACTTATTCCCAAACCCCTGAGGAACTATTGGAAAACACCCGAAAAGTTCAAAAAATGTTGGAGGATGGGCGCCTGCCCAACGTATACGCCCTTTCCTTCGAGGGGCCCTTTATCAACCCCGCCCGCGGGGCGAAATCTGCGCGATTTGCCCGCAAGGGGCCCGACCCTGCAGAATATCTGCCCCTGTATGAAGCCTGTTGCGGAAAAATTGCCCAGTGGGTCTATGCCCCCGAAATGGATCGGGACGGAACCTTTGGGGACTTTCTGCAGGAAAAAGGCATTACCGCCGCCGTGGGGCACACCAACGCCTCCCCCTCCCAAATTCGCAGGGCGGTAAACAAAGGGGCTGCCATCGCCACCCATCTTTACGATGCCATGGGCTGTTGGATGGGGGATGATTCCTGGCAAATTACAGGCACGGCCCAGGATACCGCCGCCGTGGGATGCTTACTGTGCCCCGAACTGACCTATGAACTGATTCCCGACAGCCGCGGGGTTCACGTAAAGCCCGCCAACCTGCAATTGGTTTACCAAATCGCAGGGGCGGACCGCATCGCCATCATTACCGATTGCACGGTGTGCGATTACGACCCTGCCGACTATCCCTCCGACCATTTTCGCAGTACGGCAGACCTGAATTATAACGAGCTGGAACAGTTATCGGGTTCTCGCCTGACCATGGATCAAGCGGTGCGGAACTTTAAAAAACACACCGATGCCTCGGTTTCGGATCTGTTCCAAATGGCTTCCGCCACCCCTGCCAAGGCTTTGGGGCTGGACCATCAAGTGGGGTCCATTGCCCAAGGGAAGGAAGCCAACTTCGTATTTTTGGACGATGATCTGCAATTGAAAAAAGTTATTTTCAAAGGAAAAGCATTATGAGTAAATTCAAAGTAGGATATGGAGAAATCACCATCAATCCGCCCTTGGGAATCGGCATTTCGGGCTATTACGTGCCCCGCTTTGCCAAAGGGTTTTTAGATGATCTGCAGGCTCAATGTCTGGCCCTGACCGCCGGTGATACCCCCGTGCTGGTGATTTCTGTAGACAATTGCATTATCTTTACCGAAATTGCCACGGAATATCGGGAAGCCGTGGCCGCCGCCACGGGGATTCCCGCAGAGAACCTCTTTATATGCGCTACCCATTCCCACACGACACCCTTGTTACGCAACGGGGATTTCTTTGAAGCGGAAGAAGGGCCGATCCGCGCCTATTCCGCCTTTTTAAAGGAGCGTCTTTGCATTTTGGCTCGCGCCGCACTGGCCGATCTGCGCCCCGCCAGAATGGGGTTTGGAACGGTGAAAGCCCCTGATCGCATTGCTTATATCCGCCGTTATCGCATGAAGGACGGTTCCACCATGACCTGCCCGCCCATCAATCATCCCGATATCGTTGGCCCCATTGGTGAATTGGATCAGCGGGTAAACGTATTGCGCTTTGATCGGGAAGAAGCCGAAAGCGTGGTATTATTAAATTACGGGATCCATATGGATACCATCGGCGGGGAGTTGCTCAGCGGTGATTGGCTGGCGCATACCCGAACCACCCTAAAAAAAGCCCTGGACGGAACCCATTGTATCTTTATCAACGGAGCCCAAGGGGACGTGGGCAGCACCCATATCCACCCCGAAGGCGGGGATATGAACGATACGGAGATCAGTTTCGATAATGAAATGAAAAGCCCCGGCATGGCCCGTTTTGTGGGACGGGCGCTGGCCGGAGCAATTTTACAAATTTATGATAAGGTGGAGTATACGGAGGTAGATCGGGTGGCAACCCGATCGCACACCGTTTCTGTAGATGCTAACCTGCCCACCACCGCAGAATTGGCGCAAGCCAAGGTCTATAAAGCCCTGCACGATACAGGGCGAGAGGAGGAAATTCCCTTTGAGGCTATGGAGTTAACCACCGTGGTGGCGGAAGCCCTGCGGATGTGCCGTTTGGAAGGGGGGGCCAAGGAATTTCAACTTTCCCTTTCGGGCATTGCCATCGGCCCTGTGGCCCTGGTGGGCCTGCCCGGGGAGCCTTTTACCGAAATCGGCGTGAAAATCAAAGAAAACGATGGCTGGCGATGCATTTTACCGTGTGGCCTGGTGAATGGCTATGAGGGCTACTTCCCCACCCGTGAAGCCTTTGAAGAAGGGGGCTACGAAGCCCGTTCCTCCCAATACCGCGCCGACATTACCGAAAAGTTGATTCGGGGTGCAGGGGCGCTTCTTCAAGCCCTGCATTAACCCGCTTATAATCAGCGGGCGTCATCCCGAAGGTTTTACGAAAAGCGGTATAAAAAGCGCTTAAGGAACGGTAGCCCTCTGCAGCGGAAACAGAAGCCACGTCTTCCCCTCGTTTCAGTCTGCGGGCAGCGGATTCCATCCGAATCTGCAAAATCTTTTCACGATAGCTGACACCGTAATGCTTTTGAATAAAGCGAGAAAGCTGGCGGGGTGAAAGATGCAGTTCTTCTGCCAAGCGGCGCAAGGAAACCTCTTCCGTATGATTCACAAACAGGGTCTGTTCGATTTTATAAAGTCTGCCCGCGGCGCTGTCTGTCCCGTTTTTCACCAAGGATTCTTTAGGTGTTTTGGTGCAGGCACATTCCAAAAGGGCCGCCAACAGATACATCCCGCAAAGTTCTTGTTCCTCTGCCCACAATGCGTGGGCAAAAAAAGAAAGCAAGGTTTTGGCCCGCGGATTCAGGGGCAAATAAAACCACCCCTCTCCACGGTGCAGGGTTTGCAAAAGCCCCGCCGTAGGCGTCCCCTCCCGATACTGAAGCATATAAGCCACCGCCATTTTTCGATCCTCGGGGTCTGTAAATACGGCATAGTGGCGTTCCCCCGGGGGAACGATCGCCCCTTGCCCGGGGTTCAAGATACACGAATCGGCTTCAAAATGAAGTTCTACCCTGCCCCGTTGCGCAAAAAACAGTTCATAATTGGAATGGGCGTGAAAAGAATGTTCCTTTTGCCCGTGATATAGGGAAACCAGCCCCTTAATCAAGGTAATGCAGACCCCGTCTGCCTCCAGGCTATATTCCCGCACGGACGTATTCTGAATTTCAGGCATCTTTGCACCCCCTTTTGATAAAAGCATATCAAAAATATACGATAAAGTCAATTTTTAAAGGAGATTTTTAACGATGAAAAAAGGTTTTGTTCCCGCCCTGGGCACCCCCTTGGATGCTAATGGGCAATTGATGGTCGAAAGCTACAAAAAACAAATCAACGATATGATCCAAGCAGGGGCCGTTGGGTTGTTGTGCATGGGGTCTATGGGCATTCAGGCATTCATCCGCCAGGAGGTTTGCCCCTTGGTGGCCCGCACGGCGGTGGAAGCCGCCGATGGCCGTGTGCCCGTGTTCGTGGGAGCAATGGATTGTTCCGTGGCTCGCGCCAAAGAACGGATGGCGGCCATGGAGGAGCTTCCTATTGACGGCTTCGTTTTCACTGCGCCCTATTACTCCCCCTGCAACCAGGGTCAGTTTATCAACTTCATCCGCAAGGTGGCCGCCGCCACCAAGCACGGGGTATTGCTTTACGACCTGCCCGGTGTTACTCAGTTTAAAATCACCTATCCTATGGTGAAAACTTTGATGAAGGAAGTGCCCAACCTCATCGGCATCAAATCCGCCGACCTGCAGTTGTTCCGCAAACTGAAGCTGGACCCCGAGGTGCCCGAAGATTTTATTCTGGTTTGCTCCAATCTGGACGTAATGGACGTGGCCTATCAGTGGGGGATGACCAACGGTCTGGACGGAATGTTCACCGCCACCCCCGCCAACAGCAAGAAGTTGTTTGACGCAATGAACCACGGGGATTTTAAAGAAGCCGCCGCTTACCTTTCAAACATCCTGACCCTGCGGGATTTCTTCGTGGGGCACGACCTGTGGCCTACCTACACCAAAACGATGAACCTGTTGGGCTATGAAGGGGAATTCGGCCCCGATTTCGTTCCTCCCTTCAACGAAGAATATGCACAAGAATTGAAAGCCCTGTTGGTTAAACTCGGGGAACTCGTATGAACGTATTAGAATTATTCCGTTTAAACGGAAAGGTTGCACTGATCACAGGGGGCTACGGCCTTTACGGGCGGCAGTTGACAGAAGCGCTGGCCGAAGCGGGGGCTACCGTTATCACCGCCTCACGCAATTTGGAAAAAAACGAAGCCTTTGCTCTTTCCCTGCGGGAAAAGGGGTTTGAGGTTTACGGCGAAAGCTACGATCAGGGGGATGAAGCCAGTATTCTTGCCCTGCGGGATCGCCTTTTAAAGCGGTTCGGCAAAATCGACGTGCTGGTGAACAACTCGGTTTTGCGGTGTGTAAAAAGCTACCACGACCCCATTGAAAACTTTGAAAAAAGCCTTCAGGTCAACGGAACGGGATTATTTATGATGACCCGTGCCTTCGGCGACGTGATGGCCGAGCAAGGGGAAGGAAGTATCATCAACGTAGGCTCTTATATGGGCTCTTTGGGGGTCAATCAGGCCCTGTATCAAGGGGCGCCGCAAATCAACAGCACCCGTGTTCCCGATTATTATTTCCACAAGGGCGGGATGCACAACCTGACCCGCTTCACGGCGGGGTATTACGGCCCGAACGGGGTGCGGTGTAACTGTTTGGCCTTGGGGGGCTTATTCAACGGCCAACCCGAAGCATTTGTGAAGGAATATGAAAAAGCCACCTTCTTAGGGCGAATGGCCTACGAGGAGGATATTAAAGGAATTTTAGTTTATCTGGCTTCCGACGCTTCCCGCTATACCACAGGCACCGTGATTCCCGTAGACGGAGGCTATTCGGCCAAATAAGGGAGGAACCGATTATGAAAAATATCTCGCCCATGACCATCGGAACCGTGCAGTTGGGCATGAACTACGGCATTGCCAACCAAGGGGGAAAGCCCTGCGAAGAAACTGCCTTTGCTATTTTACGCACGTCCCTTGAAAACGGCATTAACGCCATAGACACCGCCCGTGCCTATGGCGATTCGGAAGTAGTGATCGGCCGTTTCTTAAAAACCCACGAAGGGGAACGCCCCTATATTGCCACCAAGATCAAGTTTCCTGCCGAGGAAATCGGGAACGTGGAAGACTTTGTGTTTTCTTCCGTTGAAAATTCTTTGGAACGGTTGGGGGTAGATCGGGTTGATGCCGTAATGCTTCACGTACCGAAGGATCTGTTCCGCTATGGGCAGCCGCTGGCCGACGCCATGGCCGCCCTGTTAGAAAAAGGCTATGCCGACCAAGTGGGGGTTTCTGTTTACACGGCAGAGGAAATCGAAGAGATGCTGAAATACCCCGTTTTCAGCGTCACACAGGTGCCCATGAGCATATTCGATCAACGACTGATTGCCGACGGTACCATAAAAAAACTGAATGACCGTAACTACACCGTTTTCGTGCGGAGTGTCTTTTTACAAGGGCTGTTCTTTCTGGACCCCGATCAGATCGACGATCCGATCTTGGTGGAACACGCCGTGCCCAAGATCCGTCTGCTGCGGCAGGTGGCCAAGGAACAGGGTCTGAGCATTGCGCAGCTTGCCATTGCCTTCATGCGGGATACGGAAGGGGTTACCAGCCTGGTATTGGGCGCCGATACCCCCCAACAAGTGTTGGAAAACATAAAAAGCTTTGACACCCCGCCCTTATCCAAAGAGGTAACGAAACGATTGCAACGGGAATTTGCCCACGTAGATATTCCCGAAATTATGAAGGTTCTTTCCCGCCCCAAAAAATAAAAGGAGAACAAACGATGATATCCTGCACCGATTTTATTCCTGCCTACAGCGAATTATTTTGTTATCTGGACGAACAATTCGGCCGCCAAGAGATCGACCGCTACTGGAAGGCGATCTTTAAGCCCGGCAGCGGCAGTCCCCTCATTAACTTTGTGGAAGCCGAAGGCATCCGCGGGTGCTATTCCTATTGGTCGGGCACCTTAAATGAGGAAGCGGCGGATTTTTCCATG
>JAZOXD010000229.1:0-2985 GCA_045659565.1 Eubacteriales bacterium
ACGGTGGTATTATCGCCGCTCCCGTGGCCGGTGATGTGCTGGCCGATATCCTGCCTTATCTGGGGGTTCAGCCCCGCTATACCCAAGAGGAATTGGAAACTCTGGATGTTTCCGTTCCGTCCGTTATGGATCAGACTGTTACCAATGCCAAGGCCCTTTTGAAGGAAAAAGGTATCACCTGCAAGGTGGTTGGTGACGGTGATGTGGTCACCGGCCAATCGCCGGCCGGTGGCGGTACAATGCCTCTCAGCGGTACAATGATTTTGTATACCGAAGGCAAAGCACCTAAGCAAAATATTATGGTCCCGGATCTGGTGAATTACAGCGTGGCCGGCGCCACCAACCGAATCAAACAATCGGGCTTGAACGTGCGGGTGGTGGGCAACGCCAATACCGAAGCAACCTCCCTGGTAATCTCCCAATCCCCGGCCGCCGGCGAAATGGTGACAGAGGGTGCGGTCATTACCATTCGAACCAACAGCTCCGAAGGCGTTTCCAGTATGTAACCTTTTTGAAAGAAAGAGGAAAAAGGAGGACAAAATGCGGTTATCTGAACTTTTACAGGGCATTGATACTTCCGGGTATCCCGAACTGGATATCTGTGGAATTACCTGCGATTCTCGTCAAGTGCAGGAAGGCTGGCTGTTTGTGGCCATCCCCGGTGGTTCCGCTGATGGGCACCGTTTTACATCTATGGCGGCCGAAAAAGGCGCCGCTGCCATCCTGGCGGAGCATCCCACCGATTGCGGCAAGCCGGAAATTGTCACCTCCAATACCCGGGCGGCGTTTCAGGTGCTTTGCGCCAACTTCTTCGGCCACCCCGAAAGGGCAATGCGCTTTTTGGCGGTAACCGGCACCAACGGCAAAACCTCCTCGTCTCAATTTGTAAAAAGCATTCTGGATGGAATGGGGATCAAAGCCGGCTTGATTGGAACGGTTCATAACCAGATCGGTGGTGAAACCTTTCCTGCCGCTTTCACCACGCCGGAGCCCTATCAGCTTTATGAATTATTGTCCAAAATGAAGGATGCCGGTGTGCAGACTGTGGTGATGGAGGTTTCCTCTCAAGCCATGCATCAGCATCGGGTGGATAGCCTTCCCTTTGTGGTGGCGGGCTTCACCAACCTGACCCAGGATCATCTGGATTACCACAAAACCATGGAAAATTACCGGGATGCCAAGGCACGCCTTTTTGACTTGAGTCAAAAAAATGCCTTGAACCTGGATGATGAAACCGGCCGCTTATTTGCGTCGCAGTACGGCGGCTTAACCTATTCGGCAACCGACTCCAAGGCGGATCTTTGGGCCGATGAGATCGAAATTTCAGTGGAAGGTGTCCGATATAGGATGCATTACCAAGACAGCACTGCGCAGATCAAGGTTTCCACCCCGGGGATGTTCACTGTACACAATACCCTTTGTGCCGCCGGAATGTTATTGCAGGCCGGTTATGGCTTTGAGGAAGTGGTGGATGGTGTGAACCGGATTCCTCAGGTGCCCGGACGGGCAGAGGTTATTACCCAGGGCTTGCCCTTTACGGTGATGCTGGATTACGCTCACACGCCGGATGCTCTGGAAAATATCCTTTCCACCCTGAAGGCCTTTGCCAAGGGCCGCATCGTCACATTGTTTGGCTGCGGCGGCGATCGGGATAAAACCAAGCGTCCTTTGATGGCCAAGGCGGCTGCCCGGTTCAGCGACTTTTTGATCATCACCTCCGATAATCCCCGCACTGAAGATCCCGCGGGGATCCTCAAGGATATTATGGCCGGGTTGGAAGGAATCAACATCCCTCACATCGTAATCGAAAACCGCAAGGAAGCCATTGGCTACGCCATTGCAAACGCACAGCCCGATGACCTGATCCTGCTGGCGGGGAAGGGACACGAAAATTATCAGATTTTGAACACCGGTGTCATCCGGTTTGACGAAAAAGAAATCGTAAAGGAATTTTTGGAACAAGCATGAAATTAACGGTCCGACAAATAGCCCACGCTCTGGGGCTTGAATATTCCGGCAGAGATTATCTGCTTACCGGCTTTACCTGGGATTCCCGGGAGATGCAAAACGGGATGCTGTTTGCTGCCATTGTTGGGGAACGAAACAACGGGCACAGCTATATCCGTCAATTGGACGAAGCTTACGGAGAGATTGCGTTTTTGACCACCCAGCCCCTGGATTTTACACCCCGGAATCCGGTGTTTCAGGTGGAAGATCTTCATATGGCGCTGGCAATGCTGGCCAAGGCCCATCTGGAAGGTGTCGGCGCCCGGATCGTGGGCGTGACCGGCAGTGTGGGCAAAACCACCACCAAGAATTTTATCCTTTCCGCCTTGGCTCCAGGGATGAAGGCTTCCGGCACCAAGGGGAATCAGAATAATGAATTGGGAATCCCTGCCACCGCTTTGAACGTGGCCGAAAATGACCGGGCCGCCGTGGTGGAAATGGGGATGCGTGGTTTGGGACAAATCGCTGATACAGCCCAATATGTACAGCCGGATCTGGCGGTGATTACCAATATCGGTGTTGCTCACCTGGAACTGTTGGGTAGTCGTGAAAACATCGCCAAGGCCAAACTGGAAATGGTGGACGCTTTGAAAAAAGACGGTGTGGCTCTTTTGAACGGGGATGAACCCCTGCTTTATGGCGCTCGCCCGGAAAAAACCTGCTTTTACTTTGGTTTATCTGCCCATAACTCCTTTCGGGCAGAGGAAATTTGTGACAATTCCTTTCTCCTGTGCTATCCCGGCGGTAAGCTTCCTGTTACACTGCGGGTGGAAGGGGAGCATCAGATTATGAACGCCCTGGCCGCCTTTGGAGTGGGTTATCTGTTGGGTGTCAAAGCCGAACTTTTAAAAGAAGGGCTGGAAAGCTTCACCGGCGACGGTCGCCGTCAATTTATCGAAGTGGTGGCCGGAATCACCGTGATTGATGATAGCTACAACGCTTCTCCTGATTCGATGCGGGCGGCCCTGAAGGTGCTGG
>JAZOXD010000230.1:0-9735 GCA_045659565.1 Eubacteriales bacterium
ATGGCATTGGGCGCATCGGTCCAGCCGTTCACGAATAAAAGCCCTAAGGTCAGCAAAACAACGCTTGCCCCCAGGGGCGTATCAAAGGCCGATTTTAAAAAATCCAACATAAAAAACACCTCCTGAAATTATATGTCCCCGCCCGGCAGAATATGGGCGCAGATATTGTAAAAGCCAATCGCATATGCTATAATTTTTTTAAAAACAAACTCGAGGTGAAATGATGGGATTGCGTTTTGATAAAATAAAAGAAATTGTGTGCGGGGCTGCTCGCATCGAAGAAGAAAACGGAACTTTGAAGCTCTATCGGTTCACTAAAGAGCAGGATGAATTGTATCGGGTAACCAGCGAAGCCTATCATCTCCGCTCCCTTTCCGCCGCAGGTATCAAGCTTTCCTTTCAGACCGATAGCAAAAATCTGTTTTTGAAGGTGGCGGTGGGGAAGGGCAGTTCTCGCAGTTATTTTTCCATCGATATTTTCGTGAACGGAGAGCCCTTGGGCTACCTGGATAATTTTTCTCATCTGGATCTGCCCCAAAACTATACCAAACAGGAAGTCTCCCTGGGCTCCTTTGCCCAAAATTTCCTGCTGGGAGAAGGCACTAAAACTGTATGCATCCATTTGCCTTGGTCGTCCAGCATCTCCATTGAAGAATTATCGGTGGACGATGGCGCTTTTGTCGAAGGAATCAAGCCCCAAAAGAAACTGCTGGTATTCGGCGACTCCATCACCCAAGGCTATGACGCCCTGCGCCCCTCCAACCGTTATGCCGCAAAATTAGCGGAGCAATTGGAGGCCGAAGAATTCAATAAAGCCATCGGCGGCGAGCGCTTTTTCCCGGCCCTTGCCACCCTGAAGGATCCCATCGAGCCCGATTATATCACCGTGGCCTACGGCACCAACGATTGGAGCAACCTGGAAGGGGAGGTGATCCGGGAAAATTGCAAGGCCTTTTACGCCAACCTGCGTAAAACTTATCCCAAGGCCTTGATCTTCGCCCTCACACCCATCTGGCGGAAGGATCTGGATAAACCGCGCCCCTTTGGCCCCTTTGAAGGCCTCGAAGACGCCATCCGGGAAGCGGTTCAGGATCTGGAAAACGTCAGAGTGATCCCCGGCCTGGATCTGGTGCCCCGGGACGAATCTTATTATGCGGATCTGCGGATCCATCCCAACGATCAGGGGTTTGAACATTATTTCAATAACCTTTGGGCCGCCTTAAAAAACTACTTATAAGAAGGATTTGGATTCCATGAAGGAATTAAAAGAACGCAATTATCAGTTCCGGGAGCGGATGCTCCGGGTGCATAAACCTGGTCGGAGAATGGATTTTGTCAAGTGCCAAAAAGGCCAGATCGAGGTCGCCGGCGATTGGACGATTTGGATCCCCCAAGCCGAAGATCGGATTCTTTATAACGCCGCCCGGGATCTTGAGGATTATTTTTCCGTATCAATGGGACTATCTCTGCGGGTGCAGATGGGTGATGAAATTCCTTCAAAGGCTATCGTTTACGATCCTTTGGCGGAATTGGAACAAAACCGGTATGGTCTTCGGGTGGAAGAACCCCAAATCACCTTGAAAGGTGCTACGCCGCGCGAAGCGGCCCGGGCCGGCTATTTTCTGGAAGATCTGATGAACCGGGCCGAAGGACCTTATCTGGATCTGCAGGATACTAATAATATTCAAAAAGGAGAAAATACCCAAGAAATTTTAACTGATGCAGTTATTGATACTTTGTTAGGCATAGGAAGTGCGCTTATTTCTTCTATGGTAAGCGGCGCCATGACAGGGGCTATTTCGGGTTCGGTTGCTCCCGGCGTAGGAAACTTAATAGGAATGGTAACGGGCGCAGCGGTTGGCGTAGGTATATACTTGTTAACCGAAGTAGTAACTTTCAAAGGAAAGCCTATTAAAGAATGGTGGGACATAAGCTGGTGATTTTCTTTTAAAGGAGAATAACAATGGAGCAAAAATGTGCAATAGAATATATTTTTTCCGGAATAGGAACCACCTCCCCAAAAGACTTTCGCAAACAGGCGTTGGGCTTTATCGTTGGCGCGGGAATTCTTCTTTTATTAGTGGGATTCTTTTTTGGACAAGTTTTTCGTTGGTGCCAGTGGTTGGGAATCGCTGGAACCGCAGTTACGATTATATTGGCAATCACGGTGGTTTTGCTTTCTTTTAAAACCATTTCCGTTAAGAAATATTTGATCCTGCAAATCATTCTTTACGCAGAAATAATATGGATATTTACTTTGAGCAGCGTAATGCTTTATGTTGTGTGGTTCGGAATAGATTGGTGGTTGTTTTTCCTTTTGATCCTTCCGTCTATTTTGCCGATTTATATGGGGATTATTAACCGTCAGAAGATCAAAAATGGCTCTTATCAAAAAAATAAAAGCGGATGCTCAATTCCGGTTATGACGGTGGGAGGCGGTATTGCGGGAATGATCGGTACGCATATCGGTAAATCACTTGGGACGGTAAGTCAAGATGTTGCTTATTTAGTAGTGATCTTTTGTCACTCCATAGTGGTGTTCTTTATGTCTATCGGTTTTTTATCGATTCAAAAATTATACTGTGTGAAAACTTTAGAAAAATGTGATCCCGCTTTGAAAGAGGTTTTTGCTCAAAACTGTTATGAAATTACCTAAGACAAATAAGACAGTAAGACAGGGGACGGTTCCCCGTCTTCGACTGGACAGTAAGACAGGGGACGGTTCCCCGTCTTCGACTGAATTTTAATGCAATCAAAAGGGAAAGCCTGCCGCGCCGATACGCGACAGGCTTTTTCTTTACAAAAAGAAAGAATTATGCTATGATAAAATCGTAAACGAAAATGAAATTATCAAAGACAAGGAACCGTCCCTCGTCTTAGATGTTACAGAATCGCATTTTGTGCGACATAAATAATTCTTGTGTTTTTGATAAAAATCAACACTGGAGAAAGGAAAAGTTTAATGAGTGTTTCTAACTTTGTCCGTGTACTATTATCACGACGTTCTGTTAAAAGGGTGTTAAATGAAATTTTGAATTCCGATGAAAACACCAAAGGAGTTGTTTTAAATCGCAAGGCGATATATCTCCTCCCTATAGTTATACTCTTGTGTCTGTTTTCACTATTTTTGCTTTTTGATAGGATTTCTCAAAAAGCAATTATTGAAGTTGTTGCGGTTAGCATTTTTATGTTTTTGTTGGTGCTTTTAATAATAGCATGTGTTATATACTATTATAATTGTCGCATTTACTATAAGGAACAGACTTTTACTGTTAGCACTTTCTTTGGAAAAAAACGCACTTATCATTATGAGGATATTGAGACCGTTATTCAAGGGAGCCAAGTGTGGGCGTTTTTTCTTAAAAACGGTAAATTTCGCCTTTCAATTGCAATGTCAGGATGCCATTCCTTCTTGGCGCACGCCAAAAAGAAGAAAAACTTCCCTGTTTTGCCCAAACGCACAAAAGATATTTTTAATAACAATATAAAAAAACCTGACTCATTTATTGCGTTGTACATACTAACTATCAGCTTATTTGCGATTGGCATTATATTGGCTTCCATTTTTGCGTTTCCTAAGGATCACAGTTCCCTCCAAGAAGAAACAATTTTTTTTGAAAACTATAAAATAATACCCAAAAGCTTTTCTAATATTTCTAACGATCTGATTTTTTATTCATCAACTCAACCCGATCCTTACCGTATATATGGTTATGATAAAAAAATCAAGGACATAAACGCCCTTATTAATGAATTTGATTCGTGCTCAGAGTTTGCAGTTACATGTGTTAAAAAAACTGATTATTACGAAATTATAACTATTACTTCTAATATTTCTGATAAAGAATTTGTTTCGGTTGAATCTACTTACCAATATAATCTGCATCGATATGTGTCTATGTTGATATTCCTTGGTTCACTCTTGTTAGGGCTGATAATTATGTACGGAATCGCACTTCACGTTGGAAGAAATGCACATCGGTACAGTAGATGTGTAGTTCGTCTCTTTTTTAAAGAAGACGTAATCAATGTAAAAAGAGACCGGTTACAGGATTGATTCTTCCATACAAACCATAAGTGTACAATTCGCCCGTGTTGTCCACACTTAACACAAGAGGGCGATCCTCCTGTGTTGCTCCCTTGCTAAAAAACAATGAGTTTCAGCCGTGCTTTTAAAGCGCGGCTGTTTTCTCTGCCGCAAAAGACCGTGCCAAAAATCTCCAAATGAGTTATACTGATGATGAACTTTCCAGAGTAACCAAGCGGATCGTTATGAACCTCTCCACCCAGGAAAGCAGCGAAGAGAACTTCACCTATGATGCGGCAGGGAATATCACTTCCGCTCAGAATGGGGCAGAAAGCGCAACCCTTTCCTCTTATTTTAAAAATAACCGCTCCTTAAGGGGCGGTTATTTTTTCTACGGGCAAAATTTCATATCCCTCCGCCCGTAACCGGTCGATCAAGGTGCCCAAAATTTTCGCATTGGTGGCGGAGGTGGAATGAAGGAGTAAAATGCATCCGTTATGCATCCGGCTCATAATTTTCTCCAAGGCCGCCTCCGGGGCGGGCTGGTCCTCTTCCACCCAATCGTAATAGGCAAAGCTCCAGAATACGCTGGTCAACCCCAGCTGTTCGTTATAAACCAACGCCCGGGCAGAAAATCTGCCGCTGGGAAAGCGGAAATAGGGGGAGGGCGTAAGCCCCAATTCCTTTAAACGTTCGTTCCAACCGGTAATCTGTTTGCTGTAGGTGGCAAAATCCGTCAGCTTGGTCATATCCGCGTGGTTCAGGGTGTGGTTGCCGATGGTGTGCCCCTCCGTCGCCATCTGCTGCACCAAAGTGCCGTTTTGTTTCAAAAAGTTCCCGTCTAAAAAGAAGGTGGCTTGCACCTGCTTTTCCTTCAGCGTTGCCAGGATCTGCTGGTGGGTTCCCTTGTCATAGCCGGCATCAAAGGTGATGGAAACTGTTTTTTTCTCGGCATTTCCGCAATAAAGAACCTGTCGCCCTTCCAAAGGGATCTCGCCAACAACTTCCGGCTGAGCATGGGTCTGGTTGGGTTTGAAATACCAATCCACCCCATCGGTCTCTGCGGCACTGCCCCCTGCGGTCATCCCAAAGAGCAAGCTGATCATCAAAAGGGGAGTAACAATAAAAAGCATGATATCCTTGAATTTCATCGTAAATGCTCCTTTCTCTCTATATTGTTTGTAAATGGCGACAAAAACATTCGGAATTTTGGCAAAATTGGATATAGTTTTTTTAGGAGCATTTTGCTATAATTTTTAAGTTAGAAGGTAAGATTGAATTTAAGAAGAGGAATTGTATGAAAAGAGAAGATTTAAGAAATATTGCCATCATCGCTCACGTTGACCATGGTAAAACCACCTTGGTGGACGAAATGCTCAAGCAGGGCGGTGTTTTTCGGGACAACCAGGTGGTTGCCGATCGCGTGATGGATAATAACGATCTGGAGCGGGAACGGGGCATCACCATTCTGGCTAAGAATACTGCCGCCCATTGGCAAAATACCAAAATCAATATCGTGGATACTCCGGGCCATGCCGATTTCAGCGGCGAGGTGGAGCGGATCCTGAAAATGGTAAACGGCGTTCTGCTGTTGGTGGATAGCTTCGAGGGCGCCATGCCCCAAACCCGCTTTGTTTTGGAAAAGGCGTTGGAGATGGGCCATAAGATCATCGTAGTGGTGAACAAAATCGATCGTCCCGATGCCCGTCCCACCGAAGTGGTGGACGAAGTATTGGAACTGCTGATGGAACTGGGCGCCACCGATGAACAGCTGGATAGCCCCATTTTGTTCTGCTCCGGTCGGGAGGGCACCGCTTCTTTGGATGCTGCCACCCCCGGCACCGATCTTTCTCCCTTGTTTGATAAAATTCTGGAGCATATCCCTGCCCCCGAGGGCGAGCCGGAAGAATCTCTGCAGGTGCTGATTTCCTCCATCGACTATAACGATTTCGTGGGTCGGATCGGCATCGGTCGTATTGAGCGGGGTGTGATTCATCAAAACGAAGAAGTGCTGGTTTGCAACTATCACCATCCCGAAGAGGTGCGCAAAGGCCGTGTCCAAGCCCTCTTCGCCATTGAAGGCCTTAACCGGGTTCCGGTGAACGAGGCTAAGGTGGGGGATATCATCTGCTTCTCCGGTATTGAAAATATTACCATCGGCGAAACCCTCTGCGCAGTGAATAATCCGGACCCCCTGCCCTTTGTAAAAATCAGTGAGCCCACTCTGGAAATGAACTTTATGGTTAACAACAGTCCCTTTGCCGGTCGGGAAGGGAAGTTTGTTACCTCCCGCCATCTGCGGGATCGGCTGATGCGGGAACTGTTGAAGGATGTTTCCCTGCGGGTAGAACAGGGTGAAACCGCCGATACCTTCAAGGTGGCCGGTCGCGGCGAAATGCATCTTTCCATCCTGATCGAAACAATGCGCCGTGAGGGTTACGAATTTGCTGTTTCTATGCCCCACGTTTTGTATAAAGAGATCGATGGCGTGAAATGCGAACCCATCGAGCAGGTGTTTATTGATGTGCCCGAAGATAGCGTGGGTTCCGTGGTGGAACGGCTGGGCTCCCGTAAGGGCGAAATGCTCTCTATGGAACCCAACGGCAACCGGATGAAACTGCAATATCTGGTTCCCGCCCGGGGCCTGATCGGCTATAAGAGCGACTTTTTAACCGCCACCCGGGGTGAAGGCATTATGAACTCCATCTTCCATGGATATGAGCCCTACAAGGGCGAAATCCCCGGCCGCTCCAGCGGCTCACTGATCGCTTTTGAAAGCGGCGAAGCCGTTACCTATGGCTTGTTTAACGCT
Source organism: Eubacteriales bacterium (assembly GCA_045659565.1). Classification (GTDB taxonomy): domain Bacteria; phylum Bacillota; class Clostridia; order Oscillospirales; family QAKW01; genus QAKW01. The sequence goes on from JAZOXD010000230.1 coordinate 6,840, forward strand.
CAGGAGCGTGGCACCCTCTTTATCGATCCCTCCACTCCCGTTTACGAAGGAATGATTGTGGGAATGAACCCCAAGGGTGATGATATCGCCGTAAATGTTTGCAAGCGTAAGCATGCTACCAATATGCGGGCCAGCGGCGCCGATGAAGCCCTGCGCCTGATCCCCCCCAAGAAGATGAGCTTGGAGGAATCCATCGAATTCATTGCCCAGGATGAATATATCGAGGTTACCCCCAAAAATATCCGCCTCCGCAAACAGACCCTCAGTAACGCTCTGCGACTGAAAGAAGTTTCTAAAAAGAATAAATAATTGGGGCGTTGCCCCAAACCCCATTAAAACCCCTTTTTGCCAAAAGGGGTTTTAAAATTCCCCAAAGCTCGCAAAATGACAACTTTACCTCATAAAAACACAAGTATTATTCGGGTAACTATGTTATAATAGTGGCAAAATGGAGGTTATAACGATGATTGATATTTTGAGAAAACCGGATGATATTCGCATCCTTTGTGAAGAAGAAAATATAGATGCAAAGGTCAAGGCTGAATTAGTGGGCGAGGAACTGCAGGTCACGCTTTCAGCCACCAAAAGTGAGCCAAAATTTGTGGTTTTGCGCTGGAATGATAAGGTTCGGGAACCCATTCAGGTGTTGGGGGATAAATGGGAGCGAGCCTGCGCCGATCTGGAATGGCGCTCTTTGGGCGGCGAAAATTTTATGCCCTGGTATTTTCTGGCCCATAATGGCAGCGAAACCGTCGGTTGCGGCGTGATGGTGCAGCCCAATAGTTTTGTTTCCTTTCAATATGACGCCAGCGGGGTTACCGCCTGGTTTGACGTGCGCTGCGGTGCCAAGGGCGTGCAACTCAAGGGTCGGAACCTGTTGATCGGCCGGGTGGTCTGCAAGCATTATAAGAATATCTCTGCTTATGCCGCTGCCCGGGATTTTTGTAAAGTAATGTGTCCCGCTCCCCTTCTGCCCAAGGAGCCGGTTTATGGTAGTAATAACTGGTATTATGCCTATGGCAAAAGCAGTTATGAAGAGATCGTGGCGGATGCCACCCTTCTGGCAGAGTTGACAAAAGAAAACAAAAATCGCCCCTTTATGGTTATCGACGATGGCTGGTCTCCCAATGCTACCTGCGGCCCTTGGATCCCTAATGAGGCCTATGGCGATATGAAAAAGGTGGCAGATGCTTTTAAAGAACTGAATGTGAAACCCGGCATTTGGATCCGGTTCCTTTATGATCTGGATGCCCTGGAGAAGAATCCGGAATGGGGATTGCCTTGGGTCGATGCCAAAGGCCGCACGACATTGGATCCTTCCCATCCGGGCGTAAAAGCTTATTTGCGCGAACTGGTACAACGGTTGAAGGGTTGGGGCTATCAATTGGTGAAACATGATTTCTCCACCCGGGATATGCTGGGCTATTATGGTTTCCAGATCAACGGCGCCATCACTCCGCCGGGGGATTGGGCGTTCTACGACCGTTCTAAAACCTCCGCCGAGATCGTGCTGGATTTCTATCGCCTTCTGCGGGAAGAAGCCGGGGATGAAATGATGATCCTGGGTTGCAATACGGTGCCCCATCTCTGCGCCGGATTGGTGGAACTGAACCGCACCGGCGACGATACCAGCGGCCGCTCCTGGAGCCGAACTCGATCCTTCGGCTTGAATACACTGGCTTTCCGTCTTTGCCAAAACGGCACCTTCTATGCTGCGGATGCCGATTGCGTGGGTATTTTAGAAGATAAGATCGATTGGAAACTGAACCGCCAATGGCTGGATCTTCTTGCCCGCAGCGGAACGGCCCTTTTCGTTTCTATGCAGCCCTCCGCTGTTACCGATGAAATGAAAGAAGATCTCAAAAAGGCCTTTGCCGTCAACTCCATTCAGAAGGATGAGGCCGAGCCTTTGGATTGGTTCTATAATAAAGAGCCCCATCAATGGCTTATCAACGGTGAAAAGGTGGAATACGATTTCGTTATGGACTCCTATCCCGCCCTGCCTGTGGCTCCTACGAACTTTTGGAAAACGATTGAATGCTAAAAAATAAAAAGGAACTGTTTCAAAACAGTTCCTTTTTTCAATTATTATTGATTATGTCATCCAAAAAACGGAAGCTTACATTCATTCTAACGGATCGATTAATAAAGCTTTTGCAGAGAAGAAACAACTTGAAAGTTTTCGAAGGGGTTTAAAAGGGGGAACCTTTTTCAAAAGGTTCCCCCTTTATGCTTTTCATTCCAAAATATTTGCCAAAAATTCCTGGGCCATCAGGCCGTCTTCAAAGGTGGCGATGGTGGGATCCTCCTGCCCGGTATAAAGATAGCGGGCAAAATGGAGCAGGGAAGAGGTATGGGCATCCTGGTAATCCCCCAGGGAATCCCGGTTGCCGGGATACATCAGTTCTGCCAAAAGGGCGTTGTCGGCCCGATAGGTGGTGGTCTGCCGGGCGGCCAGATCGTAATGCTTCATTTCATAGGGCCGGTCCAGATCGATGGAAAGATTGCCCTTTTCGCCAAAAAGGGTAATGGTGCGGCTGCGGCTGTCGGTGGCGTGGATGCGAGAGGTTTCCAACACACCGGGCACGCCGCCGGCGGTCATATGGATGGTGCCGTATTCGTCCACCTCATTGCGCTCGGTAAAATAGATTCCCTTGGTGCCGCTGCGGTATTCCGGCTCTCCCAAGATAAAATAGACCAGATCCACAAAATGCACGCCCAGATCCAAAAGGGACCCGCCTCCGTTCACGGCGGTCATCCGCCAGGTCTTGGCCCGGGGCAACAGGTAGCTGTCGTGTAGGAACTGGGCCCGAAAATCAAAAAGGGGCCCGATCAGGTCCAGATGGCGTTTTAATAAGTGCACCGCCGGTACGCACCGGAACTCAAAGGCCATGGC
>JAZOXD010000231.1:0-5179 GCA_045659565.1 Eubacteriales bacterium
TGGTTCCTTTGTGCTTCAAAGCGGCCAAGGATATTCGCGATAAATACGTTCTGCCCCGCCTGGCTTGGGATCTGGGTATCATCGACGAACTGGCAAAGGAGATTTAAAATGGAATTACAAGGAAAAATCATCAACTTTTTAGGGGATAGCATCACGGAAGGCGTTGGGGTAATGGATCGGGAAAATAACCGCTTCGACCACGTCCTGGAACGCACCTGCGGCCTGAAGGCTACCTATAACTACGGCATCGGGGGAACCCGCCTGGCCCATCAGAAAACCCCCAGTGAAAAGCCCCGCCACGATCTTTGCTTCTGCGGGCGGGCCTACGACCTGAATCCCGAAGCAGATATTATTATCGTTTACGGCGGCACCAACGACTACGGCCACGGGGACGCCCCCTTCGGTGAATACGGCGATCAGACTCCCGATACCTATTGCGGCGCCGTTTATTGGCTGATGAACTTTTTGAAAAACCAATACCCCAATGCCAAGGTGGTGTTTATCACCCCCGCCCGCCGCGTTTCGGATTTGGAACGTTCTGCCAGAAAAAACAAATTGCCCTGCGCTAAACCGCTTCTGGCCTATGGAGAAGTGATTCAGCGTCAGGCCAAAGATTTTGATATCCCCGTGCTGGATTTTTATCACGATCTGGGTATCAACCCCAATAATGAGGCAGAGCGGGTGAAATATACCACCGACGGCCTTCACTTTAACGACGAAGGCCACGCTGTCCTGGCTCAAAAAATCGCAGAATTTCTGAAAAGCCTGTAAAAAAATCAAAAGCCGCTATCATCAGATAGCGGCTTTTATTATTACTTTCTTTCTGCGATCTCGGCAAGAATTTTGTCGATGAAAGCTTCGGTGCTCATGGTCTCGGTCTGGGCGGTGTCACGGCTTCTGGCAGAAATGGTGCCGGCCTCCACCTCTTGCTGACCAAGGATCAACATGTAGGGAACCCGATCCACCATCTGAGCCTCCCGGATCCGGTAACCGATTTTTTCGTTACGGTTATCAAATACGCAACGGATGCCCTTGGCGCGCAAAGCTTCATAAACAGTTGCGGCATATTCCTCGCTCTTTTCGGAAACAGGCATCACCTTCACCTGGGTGGGTGCCAGCCAGGTGGGGAACTTACCGGCAAAATGCTCGGTCAGAATACCGATGAAACGTTCGATGGAACCAAAGCATACCCGATGGATCATAATGGGCCGTTGCTTTTCGCCCTGTTCGTCGATATAAGAAAGATCGAAGTTGATGGGCATCTGGAAGTCCAGCTGAATGGTACCGCACTGCCAGGTTCTTCCCAAAGAATCCTCCAGATGGAAGTCAATCTTGGGGCCATAGAAAGCGCCGTCGCCTTCGTTGATGGTGTAGGGCAGATTCAACTGTTCCAAAGCGTTCTTCAGGCCTTCAGTGGCGGCTTCCCAATCTTCGTCACTGCCCATGCTGTCTTCGGGCCGGGTGGAAAGTTCCACGTTATACTTAAAGCCGAACTTGTTGTAAACTTCGTCAATCAGATGCACAACGCCCATAATTTCGTCGGTGATCTGTTCACGGCGCATAAAGATATGGGCATCGTCCTGGGTAAAGCAACGCACACGGAATAAGCCGTGCAATGCGCCCCGCAATTCGTGGCGGTGCACCAAGCCCAGTTCGCCCACCCGCAAGGGCAGTTCACGGTAGCTGTGGGGTCTGCTGCGGTAAACCATTACACCGCCGGGGCAGTTCATGGGCTTTACGCAGAAGGTCTCTTCGTCAATTTCGGTGGAATACATGTTGTCTTTGTAATGATCCCAATGTCCACTGGTTTCCCAAAGATGGCGGTTCATAATCATCGGGGTCTGCACTTCCACGTAATTTTCACGGCTGTGCAGTTCCCGCCAATAGTTGATCAAAGCATTCTTCAATTGCATCCCGTTGGGCATAAAGAAGGGGAAGCCGGGGGCTTCATCGCAAAGCATAAAGAGATCCATCTCTTTACCAATCCGTCGATGATCCCGCTTTTCAGCCTCTTCCATCAGTTTCAGGTATTCATCCAACTCGGGCTGGGTGGCAAAAGCAATGCCCTTGATCCGGGTCAGCATCTTGTTGTTGCTGTCGTTCTTCCAATAAGCACCGGAAATAGCGGTCAGCTTAAAGGCCTTCAATGCCTTGGTGTAGCAAAGATGGGGGCCAACACACATATCCACATATTCGCCCTGTTGATAAAAACTAATCTCTGCATCCTCAGGCAAATCACCGATATGCTCCACCTTATAGGTCTCGCCCCGCTCTTCCATTAAAGCGATGGCCTCGGCCCGGGGCAGGATATAGGGTTTGATGGGCAGGTTTTCCTTTACAATCTTGCGCATTTCCTGCTCAATGGCGGGCAAATCCTCGTCGGAAAGCTTGGTTTCGCCCAAGTCAATGTCATAATAGAAGCCCTTTTCGTTGGCGGGGCCATAGCCGAATTTTGCTTCGGGATACAGCCGTTTTACGGCCTGGGCCAGAATGTGGGCGGCAGAATGGCGGATAATATGCAGGGCCTCTTCGGCTGTGCATTCCCGCACCGTCCCGTTATGTTCGGAAACTTTCATAGTCAATTCTCCTTTTCAAATAAAAAACACCCCTGCATTGCTGCAAGGGTGCATAAAAATTACACACGGTTCCACCTTGGGTTTTACTCATTGCCCCGTAACGCAGGGATGCGGCTCCGCTTGTTTTCACGGGCAGCTCAGGAGCGGTCTTCATTCCTTAAAAACTAAGGCGCTCACAGCCAAATGCGCCTCTCTCTGAAGTTTTTTCGGGGAACTACTTTCTCCGTCGTCGCTTTTCTTCCAATAATATAACACCATTTGAGAAAAATGTCAACCGTTTTTCAACAGATACTCGATGTATTCGGCCACCGACGCCACCCGTAAGGGGGCTTTTTCCAAAAGTTCGGCCTCCGTGGTGTCTGCAATCACCGCTCCGTTAAAGCGTTGGATCATGGGCCAATCGTTCATTCCGTCCCCAATGGTGTGGCAACGGTTGGGGGAAAGGTTAAGATACTCCGCCAATTGGGCAACCCCCGTTCCCTTGTTCAGCCCCATCAGGGTACAGTCGATATTGGCGTGGTTGCGGTTGGGGAAAAGGGTGGTGATGTTTTCCAAAATCAATTGTTCCCCCAAGGGGGTTTTTTCAGGCTCATCCCTGAAATGAACCGCCACCTGGGTATAAGGCCCATAATTCAGAACGTCCTCTAAACTGCGGGCGTGCTCGTTGGGCTCGGGGTCGTTTTCACGGTAATACAGGTAATTTCCGTCCGCTCCCGTTACGGTCATATGTTTGCACTCTAAAGGTCGCATCAACTCAAACAGTGTTCTGCTGCACTCTTGGGGAAGCAGGTGTTGATATAAGTATTCCCCTTCAAAAGAGGAAGCCGCCGCCCCGTTATTTAAAATAAAATAATCGGGCCGCAGGTCATATTTTACCAACACCTCGCTAATGGAGCGGTACCCCCGCCCCGTGCAGATCACGAATAGATTCCCTGCCTTCTGCCATTTTTTAACGGCGGCAATGTTTTCGGGGGGGATGGTGCGGTTCCGGCTTAAGGTGCCGTCATAATCGCTAGCTAAAAGATGAACGTTATCGGTCATTCTTCAAAAGATCCTCCAAACTTTCCCGCTCCACCGCCACGCGGCTTGCACCGTTTTTGAGCATCACCAAAGGTGGCCGGGGGGTGCGGTTATAGTTAGAAGCCATGGAATAGTTGTAAGCGCCCGTGGTCAGAACTGCCAAAAGGTCTCCACGTTTCAGGGATGCAGGCAAAACCACATTCTCCTGTAAAACATCACCGCTTTCACAACAGCAACCGGCAACGGTGCAGATCAGATCGGCTTTTTCTTCCATCTTTTCGGGGGCCACAATGGTGTAGGGGCTTTGGTAAAGGGCATAGCGGGGGTTATCCGCCATCCCGCCGTCTACAGAAATATAGGTTTTATAGCCGGGGATGGTCTTTTGGGTCTGAACCGTATAAACCGTCAGCCCCGCATCGGCAACAATGCTTCGGCCGGGCTCCATCCGGATGCCGGGCAGGGGATAGGCTAAGGCTTGGCATTGCGTTTTAACAGCCTTGGCTACCTCTGCAATGTTGGCGGCAATATCAATGGTAGGGTCACTTTCCAAATAAGGAACGCCGTAGCCACCGCCTAAATCCAAAATTTCCGCGGTGTAGCCGTATTTTTGGCGCATCTCCGCCATAAAACCAAGCATAATGTCCGCTCCCCGCAGGAAGGTGTCGGAATCAAAAACCTGGCTGCCGATATGGCAATGAAAGCCCTTCAGTTCCAGGGCTTCCAGCTTCAGGACATAGCCCACCATTTCGGCAGCTTGGCCTGTTTCGATGGCTACGCCGAATTTGGAATCCACCTTGCCGGTGTTCACCGCTTCGTAGGTGTGGGTATCGATGCCCGGGGTCAGTCGCAAAAGGATCTTTTGCTTTTTGCCTAATTCGGTGGCGATCCGCTGGATGGCATCCAATTCTTCGTAGTTGTCGGCAACGATATAGCCAATTCCGTTTTCAACAGTAAAGCGGATGGCTTGGTCGGTTTTGCTGTTGCCGTGGAAATAGGCTTTTTCCATGGGGAAGCCTGCCTGCATAGCTGTATAAAACTCGCCGGCGGAAACCACATCAACCCCCAAGCCTTCTTCGGCAACGATGCGGTAAATATCCTTAAAAGAAGCGGCCTTGCTGGCATAAAGCGGCAAGGCGTTTTCTCCAAAAGAGGCGGTCATCGCCTCTCGATATGTGCGGCAATTGCGGCGGGTGCGCTCCTCGTCCATCAGGTAAAGGGGCGTGCCGTATTCCTTTGCCAGCCGGGCAACTTCCTGCCCGGCAAAAAGCAAATTGCCTTTTTGAATGCTGAGATTATCGGCGATCATTTCTGATTCCTCGGATCAAATTCTTTGTAAAGGGCCTTCATGGCGGGAATAAAATCTTTGGCAGAAATGCCAACGATGATATTCAGCTCGCTGGAGCCCTGGTCGATCATCCGGATGTTGATGTTCTCTTTAGCCAAGGTGCCCAGCACTCTGGCGGCAGTACCCGGGGATTGGATCATACCCTGGCCAACCACGGCAATCAGGGCCAGATCTTCCAGAATCCGGATGGTATCAGGGTGAGCGGTACGCTTCAGATCGGCAATGATCATATCTTCCC
>JAZOXD010000232.1:0-15237 GCA_045659565.1 Eubacteriales bacterium
GCCCAAAGGACACCGCCGATTGGAAAAAGAGGCTATGGGCGTGGGGTGCAGAAATTCCGGTCAGAGCGTAAAGAGGATAGATGGCATTATACGCCTTTTCGCCGATCCCCACCCCGCTGAACCAATAATCCGCCAGCATCAGAAGGGTTCCGGTATAGATCATCATCCGATAATTGGTGGAGCCGTCGCTCAGGTCGCCGATGCTCATCAGCCGGTTCATCACGCTGGCGGGCATCACCGCCAATCCAACGGGCACTCCGATGGCCAAAGCCACCAGCAGCCATTTTTTGCTATACTGCCAAAGGAAGACCACCGCCGTGAGGGCCAGCCCCACATAACAGCCCCGGGAATAGGTCAGCACCAGATTCACCAACAAAAGGCCATCCACTGCCATCAAGCACCATTTCCAAAGGGGTTTGTTCACATAAAAGACCAATGCGGTAACCAAGGGTACCATCAGCAGCAAAAATTCGCCAAACACATTGGGATTGGCAAAGGTGCTATACACCCGCAGTTCCACGTCGGAGAACATATTGGTATCGGTCCAGGTGGAATCGGTCATACCGGAAAGGGCCTGGAACAGACCATAAAATCCGCTCAAGGCGGCGCCCACCGTCAGGGCCACCAAAGTGGCGATCAGGTCCTTTTTGTGCCGCAAAATCCGCTTCACCGCAAAGACACAAACGAACAGGCCCATCCACATCACCGTGACCACTGCGGAATCGGTATTCTGGAAGGAAAAGAGGGTGGAGATCACACAAAGCACCGGGAACACCAGCAGTAAAATATCGGTCCAATCCCGCTCCACGGCTTCCATCCCCCGGAAGGCCCGACCAAAAAGATAAGAAATCACAATCAGAATACTCAAAGCCCAACAGCCCGCCGTGGGTGCCAAGGGCAATGCCGCACAAAGGAGGCAAAGGCTCCAAAGGGGCGGCAGAGCAAACACCGCCGGTGCCGCCGCCAACCCAACGGTCAGCAAACCGCCTAAAATCACCCCAAATTTGAAAGCCACCAACCCGCCTAAAAGGCCACAGGCCGCCAAATAAAGGGGAACGCTCTTATGAGCCTCCGCCCGGGGCAGGCTTAAACCTTTTTTGGTCAAAAAGCCGCCCAGCCAGGTACCCTCCAGCCAATCGGCCAGGGTGCCCTTGGCCCGCATCAGCAAAAGGCTGATCAGAAAAACAACAGCCAATCCACCGGCTAAGGCGTAGCGCCCGGCCAAGGCCATACTGATGGCCGCAAGCAGGAAGAATCCGCCAAAAAGCAATCCAAAGCCCTTCATTGAGCCGCTCAACAACCGCTCCCAATATTGATAGAGCCAGTTTGCGATGGGGCTTTCGGCAATGGCCTTCACCAAAAAAGCCGCAGCCTTCCCTTGGCTTTGGGATAAACGGGAGCCTTCGGCATTCAACCGATTATTCCGCTTTTTCAAAAAGAAGCTTTCACGGGCGGCGTTGGCAATGGCTTTTTCCACCCGCCGGCAGGCGTGGATGATCCCGCTGCCGCCTAAAATATCCATGAAGAACCGCTCCTTTCACTTTAAAATCACGCAAACCATTATAACATATTTTTTCTCTGTTTTCAATATAAATATAACCCCCGGGTTGCCCCGGGGGTTATATTATTTCATTTTTAAATAGGTTGTAATCATTCGATGATCGCTGTAGTCGCTGGGATTCACAAAAATTCCGCAGCCGTTGGCATCGGCATAGTGCTCAAAATTATTGGTCACCACAATATTATCGATACATTTATAGCTTTCGGTGGTGGTGATCAGCCGTTGATGGGAATCAATTCCGTTCAAGGCGGTGAATTTGGTTTGATCCAGCACCGTATCGAGGGCGGTGGGCATAAAGTTCATATCCCCGGTGAGAATGGCGTATTCATCCTTCTTCATCAGTTCCTGAATCTCTGCAAACTGGTCGGTGGTGCCATTCAGATGGGTGTTATAGAACACCACCGTGGTACCGTTCACGTTAAGTTCATGGCGTTCCACGTTGCGGATTTCGTCGCTCTGGCTATCAAAGAAATGAACCGAGCTGGCGGTGATGGGGTATTTACTTAAAATCCCGTGGCCGTATTCCCCGCCGGACTTCAGATCGATGGTCTTGGCGAAGTAATAATAGGGATAACCGGTCTTTTCAGCAATGATTTCCATCTGGTAGCCGTAATCACTGCGCTTGGCGCCCTTATCAATCTCCTGCAGACCCACGATATCCGCATCGGATGCCCGCAACTGAGCGGCGATGGTATCGTATTGGATGGCGCCCTGCTTACAATCACCCCCGTCATAGGTGAAATCTTTCACGTTATAGGAGATGACCTTCAGCCAGCCCGTATAATCGGCATTATGCTCCAAAACCAGCCTTCTATCCACGGGGAATGCCGAGCCGGCCTGTTCCGATTGGGCAGAGATCTGATTAAAGCCGTAGCCGTCGTTGGTTTTTTCAACGATCTCCAATTGGATCCCCAGCCTCTTTGCCAAGAGTTGAGCCTCTTCCTTGGTCATCCCCCGAAAATCGGGCAGAGTGACCGTTTTTGGAGCGCCTTCTTTCTTGAAATAAAGGTGGGCATAGGCCTCCCGGGAGGAATAAAGGCCCGTATCCTCGTTCCGCAGACCGTCCGGAGCGGTTTCGTCGGTGATTACGTCCATCAATTCAGTGGGATACAGAACGTGAAGATGGCGCACCGCTGTGGTGGTATTTTTGCCCTGGTTGACCGAACTATAGCCCGCAGGCAGGTTCTTGTTAACGTCGTCAACTGAAATCCCCAAACTGCCAAAGGCGATGGCGCCGGGATCCTTTTCCAGCAATGCATTCATTTCACCCACCTGGGCTTCGTTGGTGGTTCGGACAGAATAGGCAACGACAGTCCGATTACCCAGATCAACCTCTGCCCGGATATAGCCCCATTCCTTATCCTTACCGCTGGCAACCGTAAAGTTCCCGTGGGTAGCGGTGAAGGGATGTTTGCTCAACAATGCAATGCCATATTCCCCACCTTTGTAGGGCATCAGCCCGGCGAAGTAGTAATAGGGATAGCCGGATTCTTTGGCAACCTCTTTCACCTGATCCAGCCCCCCGGAGCGGGTGGTGTTGCGGTCCAACCGTTGCAGGGCCACAAGATCCGCGTCCACTTTTTTCAGCACCCGCCCGAACATGGCGTAGTTGATCTCCGCAGCATAGGTTCCCACCTGAAAAGCGTTCACGTTATAAGTAGCAACGGTCAGGCTGCCGATCAGATCGGAATGATAGCCCAGGCTCAGGACTGCATCAGCCTTTTTCACCACCGTGCCCGCGGAAAGGGATTGGCTGGTGATCTGATCCACTTGATAAAGGGGATTGGCATTGGGGACAATCTCGCTTACGGTAAAGCCCGCTGCCTTAGCCAGGGCTTCTGCCTCGGTCTTATCTATCCCCCGAAGATCGGGCACCGTCAGATAATCCCCCGATTCATCCCGGTGAAGAAGCAACCGGGCATACGCCATCGTGTGGCCGATTTTTTCGTTCTTGCGGTAACGGAACCCTGTGGGGGCGGAAGAATCCCCAATAGCCGCAATGGGCTCCTTCACGATGATGTTCATCCGCAGGATACTGTAATTGGCGCTTTGGATATGATCCATATCCTTACCGCCATTCAGGGCATTGAAGTTTTCGGGAATAACCGAAGCATAGTCTGCGGGAGAGGCATAGGGCATTCCCGCCATAATGGGGTTGGTATCCCTTTGCATCCGGTCAAAGATCTCGGTGAGCTGGGGATGCAGGTAAGTGGCTCCCTCAGTGGAACCGTGCATCCCGTATACGGTGACCGCCCGATCTCCCAGATTGACCTCTGCCCGAATAAACCCACGTTTTTCCTTGGTATCCTGGGTGGTAAAGGCCTGGCCAACGGCCCTCATGGGATATTTGCTCAGGAGCGCAATGCCGTATTCCTCCGTTTTGTTGGTAACGGTGGGGAAGAAGGTGTAATAGGGGAAGCCGGCTTGTTCCGCTAAAATTTTAGGCTGATTTTCGGTGCCGTCCAGTTTTCTGATGATATTTTGCAGAGCCACCACGTCAGCATTCACAGCGTTCAATTCTGCGGCGAACAGGGGATAATTCACGTTTCCGTCGCTATCCACGCAACGGGAAGCAGTCAAGGAGGCCACCGTCAAGGGGCCGCTGTGGGCCTGCTTGGGGGGAATCTGCAGGAAGGTATAGGCCATATTATGGTCGCTGTAGGGGCTGTGGTTCACAATCAGCCCCAGGCCGTTCTCTTCCTCATAATGTTTAAAGGTATCCGTAACCAAAATCTGGTCGATGGCATCCCCGCCCGGGAAGGTCACTTCCGTAGCTTTAAGACTCTTACTGCCGTTCAAGGGGGTGGTCATAACCATATCGTAGTACTTGGTGAAGGCCTTGGGCGTTGCATTCATATCACCCATCAGAAGCGCATATTGATCCCCCTCCTGCTTACAATAGGTCAGAAGATCCGTATAAACCTCGTTAAATTGGGCCACGATTTGTTCCGTTTTCAGGCAAAGGTGGGTATTATAAACCATCACCTCGGTGCCGCAAACGTCAATGGCGAACTTCCCGTAGGCACGGGTTTCATCTTGCTTGGGTTGCTGGGTGGCATACATCACTTTTTCAGCCTTGGTGATAGGATATTTACTGATAATGCCGTGGCCGTAATCGTGACCTTCGTATGCCAGGGTAAAGTGATAATAGGGGTAGCCCAGTTTTTTGGCTATCGCCGGGATCTGGGCGCTGGTAACCTCCTGGAAGCCGATGATATCGGGATCGATCTGTTTGATCTCTGCCGCTATCTCGTCCATGGCATTCACACCGCTACCGTTGGCGTTTTTCTTGCGGAACCGCCATACGTTATAGGTGGCCACCCGCAGATAACCGGTGTAATCTTCGTTATATCCCAGTTCCAGCATAGAAAGTTTTTCCTTGGGTACGCAAAGGTTCCCGTCAACCGATTGGGAACTGATGCAATTGTACCCATAGGCGGGGTTATAGTTCACGCTGATTTTATAGGGGATTCCCAGAGCCTTCAGAATTTCTTCGGCTTCCTTACGGGTTTTGCCTGTCAGAAGGGGAACTTCCGTCAATTCGGGGAAGTCTTCCCCTGTGGTCACGTAAGCGAAGCAATGGCGCTCGGTGCCCAAAGTGCCGTCGGTCATGCGGAAGCCTGTTTGTGACCCCGTTCCCTTCAGCACGTTAAAGGTTTTGGGAACAATGATATTGGTATAAGCGTAACTTTCCCCTTCTCCCGGGAAATAGGTATGGTCCCCTTGGTTCAAAGCCACCATCTGCTCAAGAATCGAAGAGCCGAACTGATGGGGTTCCAGGTTCAGAACCCCCATCACCACGGGATTTTCGTCCGTGGCGCAACGGGCCATCAGTTCTTCCAACTGTTGGGGCTGGATAGAAACGGCCCCCGCCTTTTCATAGGTCAGATGAACGCTGTAGACAGTCAGAATCTTACCGCCCAGGTCCACCTCTGCCCGCACGTAACCGCGGGGTTCCACACCGTCCTGGGTGTTAAACAGGGCGTGGGTGGCTTCAATGGGATATTTACTTAAAATACCGCTGCCGTACTCCCCAACGAATTTCTTCTCTTCGATCAGGGCGGGGCCGAAATAATAATAAGGATACCCTGCTTTTTCTGCCAAAAGTTTCACTTGATCCACGTTTTCCGTGCGGGAGCTGTCCCGTTCCACTTTTGTCAGCGCCACAATATCCCCACCCACCTTTTTAATTTCGGCGGCATAGGCATCGTAATCAAAAACGCCGTTGGTTTTGCAAAGTTCCACGTTATAGGCAGAAAGGGTGATGAGGCCGCTGTGCCGTTCCCCTGCCTTCAGGGTCAACACAGAGCCCTGCAACAGGGAAGAACCCGCCGCGGGGGTCTGGGTTATGATCCGCGCCCCTTCCTCTTCCTCTTTGGAATCGGCGGTATATTCCACCCGCAAACAGGCGGAACGGGCGGCGGCAACCGCTTCCTCGGGGCTCATCCCCACCAGGTTGGGCACTTCCACCTCACAGGGTTGGGCGGCCAGGGTCAGTTCCAGGGTCATTCCCTGGGGAACCGAACTTTCAGGGGCGGGGCTTTGAATATAAACGGTATCGGGGGCAAAATCCAACTGGAAACTGCCCTGGGTGAAGTTCACGTTCAATTCCAGCTCATGGGCGGCTTGAAGGGCTTCCTCACGGGTCATATTGCGGAAATCGGGCAACGTTACCAAGGCGGGCTCCCCGTTTACCGTAAGAGTAAGCCGTTGGCCTTGCAAAAATGCCGTTCCTGCCCCGTTTCCTTGGGCGATGATCGCCCCTTCGGGGTAATCCACCGAATAGGTGCCCCCTTGAAAATCAATCTCAATCTGCAGTTCGTCGGCCTTTTCACGGGCCTGGGCCTGGGTCATACCCGTAAAATCGGGCAGGGTGATATTTTGGGGTTCCCCGTTCAGCTGATAAGCCACAACGGAGCCTTGAAGCACCCCGTTCCCCGCCTGGGTGCCTTGGCCGATAACGGTCAAGGGCAGGTAACTGCGGTTATAGGGAAGGGTGGTGCCTTCTCCCCGCAGTTGCAGGGTGGCCAGGGCTTCCAGGGCGTCGGATTCGGTCATCCCCCGCAGGTTGGGGGCCGCCACGATACGGGGAGCGCCGTTGACCACCAAGGTCACTTCTTCCCCTTGCAGAATCAGGCTTCCCTGGGGTGCGGATTGGGTAAGAACCACTCCCTCATCCAGGGTCATCACGTAATCCCCTTCCCGGAACAAAGCCTTCAGTTCCAGTTCGTTGGCCCGTGCCAGGGCTTGGGCCTGGGTCATACCCGTAAAATCGGGCAGGGTAATCTGTTGGGGTTCTCCGTTCACAATAAGTTGCACCTTGGTGCCTTGCAGAACCACGTTCCCCCCAACGGGGTTTTGTTCCATCACCAGCCCTGCGGGATGATTTTTATTATAGGGGCGGAGAGAAACTTCTCCCCCCACCTCTAACGCCTCTAACAGGGCGATGGCCTGTTGAGGTTCCTTGCCGTAAAGATCGGGCAATTGCACCGTTTGGGGTTGGCCGTTCACAGTAAGATTCAAGGTTTCGCCTTGCATAAAGGCGCCTTCAGCCGCCTGAGCGCATACTGCCCCTGCGGGATAACTCATATCATAGGGAGTGGTGTTAAATTGCACTTTGATCTGCAATTCTGCCGCAGCGGTGCGAACATCCTCTTCTGTCCGGCCGATAAAGTTGGGCAGCGTAATACTTTGGGGGGCGCCGTTGACCGTTACCTGCACCGCAGAAGCATATTCCACCTTCCCGCTTGCAGGGGTCTGGCTGAATACCTTGCCGGGGATGCGATCCAGATGATAGGGGTTTACGGTTACGTTTAACAACAGGCCCGCTTCCATTGCCTTGGCATTGGCGGCCCCTTGGTCCAACCCAACGAAATTGGGCACCTCAAAGGGGTCGGGCTTTTTATTGATCGTCAGGGTAACGGTATCTCCGGGGTTTCCTTCCGTTCCTGCCGCAGGTTTTTGGGCAAGTACGACGTTTTCACCCTTGGAGGGATCAAACTTCCCGTTCACCGTTGCGGCATAAAGACCCAGGTTCTTAACGGCGGTCTTTGCCTCCTCCGCATTTTTACCCAACAGATCGGGAATGGTCACTTTTTGGGGTGTGGGAGTAGGTGTGGGAGTAGGTTTGGGCTCGGCAGGCTTATTGGCCGCTTTATAATTTTCAAAGCGGTGAAAAATGGCCGCCAACTGGGCCCGGGTGGCGTTGCCCTTGGGCTCCAGATAAGAAACCCCGCCCTTCAGGTTGCCGTTGACCAGCCCCACGGCGTTGGCCCAGAGCATCCCCTCTTTGGCATAGGCGGAAACCTTATTGCTGTCGGGGAATTTACCCAAGGAGCCGGAAACGGTCGCATTATATTTCAGGGTATTTTTGGTATAGCGATACAAAATGGTGGCCAGCTGCTCCCGGGTGATCTTGGCGGAGGGGCCAAAGGTGGTGGCAGAAGTACCATTGACAATACCATTTGTGTAGGCCCAGGCCACTGCACTCTTATACCAGGCCTGCTTCAGGTCGGTAAAGGGCGTGCTTGCGCCCACCGCCGGGGAACCGGCGGAGCGGTAAAGGATGGTGACCAGCATGGCCCGCTCGGCAGAACCCTCGGGCGAGAATTTGCCGGTACCGGTGCCGTTCATCAGTCCTTGGGCGGTGGCCCATTCGATATCGGCCTTGGCCCAATGCTTTTTGGAAACATCCTTATAATCCGTGGCGGCGGCAGTAACAACGCTGAAACTGCTCAACAGCATAGCCAGGATCAAAAGGAACGCAAAGATTCTTTTTGTCATTTTCATAAACCATTCCCCTTAAAATTGAATATACTTTTTTATTATACTAAAACCCGGATAGCTTTGTCAAATATAAAAACACCCCGACAGGATGATTCCTGCCGGGGTGTCGGGTTTAAAATCTGGGTTTTACAAAGGAAACAATCGCATTATGATCGCTATAGGGGCTCTTGTTGACGAACACCCCGGAACCGGTGACCGGATCGGTGGCATAGGTCAAGTTATTGCCGATAATGATCTGGTCGATCCCCGTTTTATTCAGCGAACCATTGGGGAAGGTCGCAAGGGGATTATCAAAGTTCTTGCCGCCGTTCAGCGGAGTGAATTTAATGGTATCCACCACCGGTTGGATATGATGAATTTGGGCGTTCATATCACCGGCAATAATGGGATAGGCATCCCCTTCTGCTTTTTTCAGAATATCAGACAGCTGCTCGGTGGCCGCCGTTTTGGCGGTATCATCGTCAGCCGAAAGAGCCAGGTGGGTGTTATAAACCGTATAGGACACACCATTCACGGTAATCCGGAACCGGCTATAGGAACGGGTTTCACCATTTTTATCTTTTTGAGACGAGAAGATATTACGGCTGTAATTTTCGATGGGGTATTTGCTCAATATCCCATGACCATAGCTCCCACCTTCAAAATTAATTGCTCTTGTGAACTTGGAGTGGCCATACCCGGTCAAATTCTCGATCTGTGACATCTGGTAAATTGGATTCCGCTCAGTGTTTTGATCGATTTCTTGCAACAGGACCACATCTGCATCAATAGCCCTGATCTCTGCGGCAATCTCTTCCAACTGTTCACTATCCATAAAGCGTTTAACGTTATAGCTGGCCACCTTCAGGTACCCGCTGAAGTCGTCGTTATACCGCAGATCGATCACGCTTTCCCTGGCAACGGCAGTACCGCCGTCCAAGGACTGATAAAAGACCTGACCGGTGGCATAATCGGGATCATAGGAAGCGGTCACCGTCCCCAAGGTCAACCCGGCATCTTCCAAGGCCTGCTTGGCCTTATTCAGGGTCATCCCCCGCAGATCGGGGATCTTGACCAAAGGATCAGTCTGTTCCCAGGGCAAGATCAACTCTGCGTAACAGTATCGATGCGCGGCCGTGCTGTCGTCATGGAACCGGAAGCCGGCAGGCGCAGTTTGATCGGCAACCGGCGTAAAGACATCGCTGACAATGATCTCGGTAGAAGGCACGGTGGACGGACCGGTTTTAATAAAATCATATCCTTTTCCGCCGTTCAGTGCGGTGAAGCCTTCGGGTAGTGCGTCCTGATACAGATCTGCATTCAGGTAAGGCATTCCCATAAACAAGGGGTAACGATCCTTTTCCATCTTCCCAAAGAGCTCTGTCATTTGCGGAACCACAAAATTAACCCCATTGGTGGAAGCATTCGTGGTATACACGGTTACAAAATGACCGGCACCCAGATCCACCTTGGCACGGATATAACCCCGATCCTCCGGAGTTTTCACCGTTGCAGGATTCACCTGCGTATCCTGAATGGTAAACATCGCCTCGCCGATCTCCACCAAAGGATATTTACTCAAAAGAGCGATTCCGTATTCCCCGGTTTTTTGGGGGACCGTGCAATAGAAATGGGAATAGGGGTATCCGGCGGCATCAGCCAGATATTGGGTCTGATCCACATATGCCCCGTTCAGCATGGTCATATTTTTCTCGACCCGTTGCAAAGCCACGATATCCGCATCCATCTTCTTCAATTCATCAATGAAGAATTCATAGTTATACTTGTTGTCGATCTTACAGCGGGCAATATTCCGGGTGGCCACCTTCAGGGGGCCGGTGTGGGCTTCGGGATCGTTGATCTTCAGGAAGCTGTAGACCGGACGGTGGTCGCTGGCACGGGTCGCCAGGTTGGAATCATTGATATAGAGCTGGGAAAGGCCGCTGAACTCCTCATAATGCTCAAAGGTATCGCTTACAATAATATGGTCAATGTTCGTAATATTCCGGCTCAGCAACCGCTTGTTACCATTCAGCGGGGTTACGGTCTCCAGATCCAGACAGGGGGCCATGACATCCACACTTGCATTCATATCCCCGCCCAGGATCACGTATTGATCCCCGGGCAGATCTATATACTTGCCCATATCCTCAACGATTACGGAAAGCTGGGCGGAAACAGAGGATTTGGTGGAAAGATGGGTCCCGTAAACGGCCACTTCGGAACCGTTCACATCCAAAAGATAGCGGCCGTAACCCCGATTTTCATTGGTTTCGTCCTGAACACTCTCGTCAAAAACGATCGTATGGGCATCGGTGATCTCATAGCGGCTGAGAATGGCCGTTCCGTAATGTCCGCCGCTTTCTAGGGTATGAACGTGGGCGAACTCATAATAGGGGTACCCTAAGGTTTCTGCCAGGAATTTAGGCTGATCCACATACCCGGAACGTCGGGCATTCACGTCTACCTCCTGCAACAGAACGATATCCGCATCCAGATCCCTCAGGATCTTAACCACCGCCTCGGTGCGGTTCTCTTCCTTTTTGGAGTCATTTTTTCCGCTGGGATCCAGCCACATATGATGAATATTATAGCTGACCACCTTGATGTGATCGGAATAATCCTGAGCATAGGTCAGGACCACAGATCGGCCTTCCCGAATCAGTTCAGACCCGGCAACGGCAGATTGTTCATAGATCCCCACCTTGGTAGCATGATATTTTTCAGAGAATACAACCTCAATCCCGGCCTCTTTGGCGGCGGCCTCGGCCTCCTTCGGGGTCATTCCCACAAAGTTGGGAACGGTGACGGTTTCGGGGGCCTCCATTCCGGGCACCAGCAGATCTGCATAGCCAAAGGTACGGTTATTAAAGGTAGTTGCGCTGCTCCGATAGCCAGTGGGTGCCATGGCGTCGCTCATGGCAGTAAAATGTCCGTCGGTGATCAGGTTATAGTTGGCCGGGCCAGCCACCGACCCGTTGTTCAATGCAGTGTAGCCTTCCGGGATCAACTTGGTGTAGGTTGCAGCTCCGCTGCCGAAGATACCGGCGATAATAACATTCTCATCCTTCTTCACCAGCTGCATCAGTTCTTGGAGCTGTGTATTACGGCACGTTGCATTATCGGAGAGCCAAACTGCGTATACCACCGCCGTTTCAAAGCCCAGGTCCACCTCGCCCCGAATATAGCCTCGGGGTTCTCCCTCCTGAGTACTAAAGACTCCGTCGGTGAAGGTCATGGGGAACTTACTCATCAAGCCAAAGCCATAATCACCTATATCGGTGGTGATTTGGGTGTTTTTATCGGTAGTGGTCAAATCTGTCAATTTGAAGAAATGGCTGGAAGAGAATCCGGCGGCATCAGCCATCAGTTTGATCTGATCCTCATACTCGGTACGTTTTGCATTTTGATCCACCCGGGTAAAGGCCACGATCTCGGGATCAAATTCCTCCATATGACGAGCCATGGTTTCATAGTCGGCAGGCTGGTCGCTGCTCAGGCAGAACATTGCGCTATTCGCAGTCGCCACCGTTAAGGGCTCCAGCAGCATCATTTTACCATTCAGGGTGATGGTTTCGCCCTGCAGGATAGAGGTGCCTGCGGTAACGGATTGGGAAATAATGCCCATGCTTTCGGCCTTGGGATTAAAGCCTTCGGCATATTGGATCCGCAGATTGGCCTTTTTAGCGGCGGCCTCGGCCTCGGCCACGCTCATCCGATAGAAATCGGGGGCCGAAATCGTTTTGGGAGCGCCGTTCAAGGCGAGGTTTACCGTGCCGCCCTGCAGAAGCAGTCCCAGATTGGATTGATTGGTAACAACACCCACCGCATAGTCCATATTATAATCGATGGTTTCGTTGGTTACCTTCAGTTCCAAAGCAGTCAGGGCGGCGGTGGCCTCCTGCAAGGTCATGCCCGACAGGTCGGGTACGGTCACACCCTGGGGTGCGCCGTTCAGGGTCACGGGAACTGCGCTGCCCAAAGGAACGATCTTTTTGGCGGCAATGCCCTGACTGATAACCGTATCCACGGTATATTTCAGAGTATAGGGAGTTGCGGTGAAGGTGGCCTTCAGGCCAAGAACGGTCAATTTGGCTTCCGCCTCTGCCCGGCTCATTCCGGTCAGATCGGGAACCCGAGCCAGCCGATCGTCCTGAATCATTCTGCCATCGGTATAGAAGTTGTAATAGCCTTCTTCTAAATCGGTATTCTTCAATAAAGCGGCGGTCAAATAAACACGCTGATCGGTTACCACTTTATGGCCGTCACCAACATAGTAATAATCTTCCCCGAATTTAATCACTTGATAAGCATCCTGACGAATGCCATTCAGGTAGAAATAGCCGTTCACCGGGCCATTCTTCAATACCATCTTACCCTCGGCATCAAAGTCATAATAGCCCACCGGCAGGCCGGTGCCTTCCAGGAAGTCGGCGCTCATATAAAGACGAAGGTTTTTCGCCAGCTTATGACTGTCGTTGATAAAATAATAATCCCCTTCGAAGCTGACCAACTGATAAGCCTTCAAACGAATTCCTTTGCGATAGAAATAATTACCGATGGGGCCGTTTTTCAGCACCATTTTGCCGTCGCTGTCGAATTCGTAATAGCCCACGGGCAGTTCGGTATTGCCCAAAAAATGTCCAGACAGATACAGCTTCTTATTTTTGGCCAATTTGTGGCTATCGTTAATGAAGTAGTAATCGCCTTCAAATTCCACCAGCTGATACGCTTTCAGCTGAACACCGTTCCGGTAGAAGTAATCACCCACCGGGCCATTCTTCAGTATCATCTTACCATCGGCGTCAAATTCATAATAGCCGGCCTTAAATGCTGTACCATCCACAAATTGTGCAGACAGATACAGGCGCTTATTCTTTGCCAATTTGTGGCTGTCGTTGATGAAGTAATAATCCCCTTCAAATTCCACCAGTTGGTACGCTTTCAGTTGCATCCCGTTCCGGTAGAAGTAGTTCCCGTCGGGACCGTTCTTCATCAGCAATTTACCCTCGGCATCAAAGTCATAATAGCCCACGGGCAAGCCGGTTCCATTCACAAACTTTGCGCCCAGATAAAGGGTCTGGCTCTTTACGATCTTGTGGGAATCATATACAAAATAAACATTTCCATCATAAGAAACCAATTGATAAGCATTCAAGCGAACGCCTTCCTGATAAAGGTAATTGCCCCGCATTTCATCGGCTTCGGGTACCCGGATCCAAAGACCGGTGCGCAACGCCTTCTTAAAGGCGCTCATTGCCGTTTTCAGATCTGCCAAGGCTTGTGTTGCAGATGCAAGGGTGGTAACATCTGCTGCCCGGGCGGCGGCAATGGCAGCTTCCAAAGCGGCTGCGTCCGCAGTGTGAACATAGGCAGAGGCGTACAGCACCTGATCTTCAGGCAGGTCGCTGACCTCGGCAGAGGCTTTCAGTTCCTGCGCCTTTTGAATTTGGGTGTTCAGCGATGCGATTGCCTTCTCAAGGGCTGCTTTTACAGCGCCGTCCTCCACCTTTACCAAACAGGTGGCGGTAAAAGCGCCGGCACCTGCATAAACGGTAATGGTGGTTTCACCGGCGGAAAGACCGGTAACCACGCCGTTTTCCACCTTGGCGACCGCCGGATCAGAGGAACTCCAGGTCAGTTCCCGATCGCTTGCATCGGCGGGGGTCAGGGTGGCATTCAGAGTAACGTTTTCGCCAATGAGCAGTTCATGGCTCTGCCGATCCAGGCTGACACCGGTCAACCGGATAAAGTTCACCTTCGTATAAGAATGCTTGCAGAGGGAGCAGGTGTATACGGTTTTTGCACCGCCGTCCTGATCCACAGATTGATAGGTACAATTTGAAGTAACCGCAGTATAATTTCCGCAATTATACCTACAAGTATACGTATGGGTGTCATTGTTATTGTAAGTATAAACCTTACTATGACTGCTTTTGGCAAGAGACGTATCGGCTGAAAAACTCCGTTGGAGCAGTTGTGCTACTGTATACCCGCCCGCACGACAAGGAATTTTCGAACGAAGGGTAGATTCCGTCACGTTCAGCAGCTTGCCGTTGCAATCGGTATAATAAACGGCGGTGTTCGTCGTGCCGTCTTTGATGTAGACCCGATAAGGCTTTTGTGCGGTGGCAGACACCGCCATGGCCTTGCCGGAAGCATCCAAAGTATAATCCACAGCGGAGTTTTGATTAAATAAATAAACACCTTGGCCGGAAAGGAATTGGGCTGTGCTATAGCTTCGCTTATTCTTCAGCGCCATACTGTTGGGATAATAGGTGGCGGTCATTTCAGAGATCGAGGTAACCGCACCGTCGGACAGCGTCTGATTATCAGTATAGAAATTGCTGACATTGATATGATTATCCTTAAATTGGGTGTCGCTGGCGGTACTGGATCGCAGAGTCATCAGTTTGGTGGAATCGTTATTGAACACCAACACATCCTGAATGGTCAACGAATGGGTGCCGGCTTCCCGCCGGGTATAAAATTCGCCCAGTAGGATCCCGCCCATCACAGCAACGCTGCCGCTGGCAGTTTTGTTGCCGGCGATCAGAATATTTTTCAATACCAGGCCAGAGCTATTTGTGGCTTTAGCAGGATTGACGTTATTATCATCCATACTGCCCACCAACCAGGAAGTGCGATCATTCTTGGAGACCCGGGCATTTTTATATTGATTGTTGACCACCGCAATATTCTGCAGAGTCACGGTACCATCCTGATCTTGGCGCCCCAATATCACGGCCTGGTTCCCGACGCTAAAGCCAAAGGTGGCCCCTTCTACCAGCACATTGCTGATGGTGGAACCGCCGGCAACCCGGGCGGCGATCAGGCCGAAGCCGCTTTCCGTAGCGTTAAAAGTGCCGCCCCGAACGGTAATATGATCGATGGTGAAGTCGGATCGTAGC
>JAZOXD010000233.1:0-14547 GCA_045659565.1 Eubacteriales bacterium
GTTAAAGGGCTGTGTGCTGAAGGAACTTTATCCACGGCCGGAACTTCGCACGATGGGGGATGCGGATATCCTGATCCGGGAAGAACAATATGAGCAGATCCAAAAAATCGTGCTGTCCCAAGGCTTTCAGGAAAGCCCCAGTCCGGACTATACCCGCAATTGGAAAAGCCCGGAACTCTATCTGGAACTGCATCTGCGGTTGGTTCCCAATGCATCCCACGCCCAAGATCTTTATTCCTGTTTTGCTGATGGCTGGTCTCGGGCTGTTCATTGCGGTGGTCATCGTTACGCAATGCGTCCGGAGGACGAATATCTGTTTTTGGTGGTCCATTTTGTCAAGCATTACCGTGTCAGCGGCATCGGCTGTCGCCATCTGACTGATCTTTGGGTCTATCGCCGGGCCCATCCGGAACTGGATATCACCTATGTGGAACAGGAACTGAAAAAAATGAATCTTTTCCAATTTCACGACAACCTGATGCGCACTGCCGCAACTTGGTTTGAAAGTGGGGAAGAGGACGAAATAACCCAGCTTATTACCAATTATATTTATAAAAGCGGCTGCTTTGGGGTATTTGAATCCCTGGTTTTGGCACGCTCTGCCCGCCGCCGGAACGTAAAAAAAGAAACCGGCAATGTTACCCGTGCCACCGCCTTGGCCATCGTATTCCCCCCGGCTAAGGACCTGACAAAGGTTTATCCCATCCTGAATAAATGCCCTTGGCTTTTGCCGGCGTATTGGGTTGTTCGTGCAGTGGATGTGGTGCGCCTGCGTCGTAAAAATGTTCAAAAACGAATCCGTGAACTGCAGATCGTTACCCCGGAACGGGTTGCCGCTTATGAAGCTGATATGCAAAAGGTTGGTCTGAACTACACCTTTGGCCAGATCACCGAAATCGAATAAAAAAAGCCTTTCCCATCCGGGAAAGGCTTTTTATTTGCCTCAATCCAATTGAGCTGCGGCCCATCCTGAACGCTGCGCCCTTACGATTTTCCTCCATTTTACAATTTATTCACAATATTAACAATATTCACTCCTTTTTCCCCTCTAAGAACGTGTCAAGTCCTTCATAATCGCCGGAATCGCAGCAATTTTCTCCTCGAAAACCTGTTATTTAGTATCAAAAAGCGTGCTGTCTTGTCAGATTTTGAAAAAATGTATATATTGTATAATATTCAAGAAAATTATAATTATAGGGTTTCGGACAATATAATATACAAATAATAATTGATTTTTTGACTGATTTCAGTGGTTTTTTTTGCCCAAAAATATTGACCCATTCAACATTGTGTGCTAAAATAAGGACGATTATAGTTGTGATAGTGTCTCTAAGTATGCCCTACGAGAAAAAAGAAGTTCGGTTTACGGAAAAATACTGTCACGTTATAATATTTTTCATTCCTTGCCGTTTGAGTTTAAAAAAGCGCAGGATCAGATGAAAGATGTGAGCTTGCATCCTGAACAAGGCGCAAAGGGGATATCCCCTTTGATGTGGATGCTTGTCATCCACATCAAATAATCTTAACTGTTGCTAAGGCGTGCGAGTGTACGCCATAAATCTCAAAAATCGGCAAACCAAAGGAGGAAGGATAGAATGAAAAAAAGTACACGCTTGTTGAGCCTTCTGCTGGCGGTATTAATGGTCATCACCCTGATGCCCGTTAGTGCATTCGCAGACGAAGCAACTACCACTGTGACTGAATATCTCACCAGTGGCTTTGCTAAAGTCGGCGACACTACATATGATACCCTGCAGGATGCTGTCGACAATGCAGAAGATGGAGCAACTGTAACGTTGTTGGGCAACGCTATGGGTGCGGGTGTAGTTTTCGAAAATGGCGACGAAGTCACCATTGATCTGAATGGCTATACCTATACCCTGAATAAGAGCGTAGGCTCTTCTGTCAAGTATGGCACAGTTGGTTTCTATCTTTGGGCTGGTTCCAAAGTTGCCATTAAAAATGGTACCATTAATATGGTCGAAGATGTAAATGGCGATAATGTAACCTTCTTTAAGCTGTTCCACACCTATGGTGATCTTACTCTGACCGATGTTCAGATGGATTGCACCAACGGTGTATGGTGGGACGGCACAAAAGATAAAGATGTTGGCTTTATCGCTGTAGAAAGCGATAATGGTACCGTTGCCATGAATGGCAACACCAGCGTTTTGAACTGCTCAGATCTGAGCCCCGAAACCTGGAGCGTTGTTGCCTACAAGAAAGGCGCAATCACCATTGATACCACCGGCACCATTGATGGTGTTGTGGCTTCTTATGGCAGTGGCGCATCTGTTCAGGCTGTTAACGGTAACTTCATCAACAAAAACACGAAGTACGATCAGCTGACTGTTATCAGCAGCGGTAAGATTACCGTTGATGGCGGTAAGTACTCCGATCCTGAAGTTGCAGAGAAATTCTTGGCTGATGGCATTGTGATTGATACTGCTACCGGTATTGCTGCTAACGAAACAACTGTTGCAGTGATCGGCAATAACCAATATAAAACTCTTGCCGATGCCATCGCTGCTGCTAATAAAATTAACGGTGGCGCAACTGTAACTCTGCTGAAGAATGTTACCTTGGGTGCAAAGCTGACCATCTCCGGTAATGTAACCATTTCCGGCGCAAAGACTATTACCCGCGGTATCGCCGGTACCATCTTTGCAGTTAACAAAAATGCTACCCTGACCTTGGATGGTGGCATTGTGATCGATGGTGGTAACAAGTGGACCTTCGATCGTGAGAACTTCTATGCCGATATGGCTGCCGGCAAGACTCTGTCTCCCGGCGCTAAGAATAGCTATTCTACCACTCAAGAAGGTGGTATTGTAGCTACTGCAGCTATGTTCTCCATCTCCGGCACCAAGGGTAGTTTGGTAATGAACAAGGCGACCATCCGGAATAGCTGGGGCAGCTGTTTGTTTACCGTGCCCGCCGGTGCTACCCTGACCATGAACGAGGGCACTCTGGTTGAGCATATCCGCAGCCAGTTCATTAACTCCCTCACCGGTACTTGGGTCTTGAACGGCGGTAAGATTACCGATGTTCATGCTCACAACACCAACGGTGGTTTGGTGGATGTCCGCAACAGCGGTCGGTTCACCATCAACGGCGGTGAGATTTGCTATGTTACCGTTTTGGGGCTGAACGCCAACGGTAACGGCATGGTGGCTCAGGTATTTGGCAACAGCGCCAAGATGACCATCAACGGCGGCAATATTCACAATAATGCTTCCTTCTCTCCCGGTGGCGGTTGGGGTAGCTTGATCTACTTGAACCGCGGCGGCGACTTTGAAATGAATGGCGGCACCATCACCACCACTGCAAGTGATCATTGCACCGCTTTTGTTTCCAACACCTCTACTAGCATTGTGCTGAATGCAGGTACGATCATCGTTGACAAGAGCTCTGCTGCTAAATTCGATACCTTGTACTATGGTAATGTAACCATCGGCGAGGATATGTCCATTAAGGGCGAGGGCGTTGCAATTCTCTTGGGCGATGCAGGTAATACCTTCGAAAATAATGGCACGATCGATTGCGATATAGAGATCTGCTATGCCGAAGTTACCGGTAACGGTACTTACAACGGCGATGTAACCGTTAAGGTTGACGAATATTTTGAGTTTGACGGCAAGACTGTCATCTCGGGCGGTACTTGGAACGGCACCTTCACCGTCGAAGAGGGCGCAAACCTCTCTATCACCGGCGGTACCTTCAAGTACGATCCCACTCCGTATCTTGCCTCTGATTTCAAAGTGACCAAACTTGCTGACGGTACCTTCGGTATTGAACCGATCAAGGTACATGCAGTTGCAACGAAAGCTGAACTGGATGCAGCCATCAAAAATGCTGTTGACGGTGATGTGATTCGCCTGACTGCTGATATCGATTATACCGGTACTTCTACTCCGGAAATCAATAAAGCCATTACTCTGGACCTGGGCGGCTATACCCTGACCACTCACGGTACTTATGGTGGTTTGCGGCTTAAGGGTAATTGTACCCTGAAGAATGGTACTCTTGCTCATAAGGGCACCGTTACCGCAATTAAGGCTTGGGACGTTGCAGCCATCGAAGATGTTGTGATCGACGTTGCCTTCAAGGCTGAAGGCAAGACCATCGGCGGTATTGTTATTCAGGAAAATGCTGCCGGCATCGGCTCTCTCAAGAACGTTACCATCAAGGGCGAAGGCCTCACCAATGGTATTGAAACTTACAATTGCGGCAACGCAACCAAACCGGTTATCGGTTCCATGGAAAACGTAACCATCGATGCTAAGGGCACCGGTATGCTGATCTCCGCTCCCTGCGGAACTGCTACCAACTGCAACATCAAGGGCGGCGTTTCCGGTATCGAGATCTGGATCAAGGGCACCTATAGCGCTTCTCTGGATCTTAAAAACTCCACTGTTGTAGGCGGCGAGCAGGCTATTTATGCCCACGACGAATTCAACAGCAATCCCAGCGTTGTCAATACCGGCAAAATCAACTTGACTGCAGACGCCGATACCAAGTTTGAAGGCACTGTTCATCTGAACGAAGTGACCTCTCATATCACCGGTGATCAGCTTGTTCTTCCCTCTGCGCTCAAGGAAAATGCTGTGGCAAAAGTTGGCGGCAAATACTATGATTCCTTCAAAGGTGCCGTTAACGCTGCTAACGCAGTAGAAGCCGGCGCAACTGTAACTCTGCTGAAGAATGTTACCTTGGGTGAAAAACTGACCATCTCCGGCAATGTAACCATTTCCGGTGCTGGTTCTTATTCCATCACCCGTGCCGATTCCTATACCGGCATCCTGTTTGTTGTTAACTCCGGTGCTACCTTGACCTTGGATGGTGGCCTGGTTGTAGACGGCGCAAACAACTATGTGTTCGATAAAGATGCCTTTGATAAAGATGCAGATAATTGGAACACTGTCATCTCCAAGGCTGATTCCGCTAAGTGGTTCACTCCTGAAGCAGGCGCTCCCGTAGCCTCTGCCTTTATGATCACCACCACGGGCGGTACCGTTAATCTGAATAATGTAACCATTCAGAATAACTATTCCACCGGCAGTGGTATTGTTTCTGCCGGCACAGGCGCTACGATCAATCTGACCGGCGCAAAGATTACCCATGTTGCCAGCACTCAGGGCAACGGTGTGATTGTAAGCGCTTCCGGCGCAGGCATTAAGGTGAATATGTATGAAGGCACCGTGATCGATGGCAACCACGTTGGTGGCAACCACGGTCTCTTCAAGATCTATTCCGGCACCGTCTTCACCATGAACGGTGGCGAGATCACCAATAACACCGGTTGGAACTCCAATGGTGTTGTAGTTGGTGTATATGGAGCCACCTTCAATATGAATGGTGGTAAAATCTGCTCCAACACTGGTGTTTATGGTCCTGCCAATGGTCGTAATGCTGCCATCTATCTCCATAGTGGTCATCAGTTTGAAATGACTGGCGGTATTATTTGCTGTAACTCCGGCCGTTCCCGCGGCGGTATCGATGCTCCTTACAGCAACGGCACCGCGAAGATCAGCGGCGGCGAGGTTCTGGATAACATCTCCCGCGGCGGATGGGATACGAGCGATGTTCTTGGTACTTCTTCTATGCAAATCACCGGCGGTACCTTCACTCAGGATGTTTCCGAGTGGGTGGCTCCTGATCTTGGCTTGGTTTATAATGAAGAAACCAAAACCTTCGGCCTGACTGAAGATCTCTACGAGTATAACGGCAAAACCTATAAAACTCTGGCGGATGTTATCGCTGCTGTAAAGAGCGGTTTCTCCTTCTTCTCCACCAAAACCCCCGTGGTTAAGGTATTGGTTTCCCATAAGTTAGACAAGACTGTTGTGGTTGATGCTGATATGGTTCTCGACCTGAACGGTAACACCATCACTACTGCAGTTACCGCAGCCGGCGAATTCGTTGATGCGTTCACCATTCTGGCTGACGTAACCATTACCGGCAAGGGTACTGTTGATGCAAGACCTTCCCATGGCTATACCTTCTATGTAGGCGATAAGAATGGCAATAAAGGCAACCTGACCATTGAAAACGGTACCTTCTACGGTGAAACCTCTGTTGTGAATAACAGACTGGGTACCGTAACCATCAATGACGGTGAATTTGCCATCTCTCTCGCGAAGGAAGGCGAAGACTATTGCTACCTCTTGAACTGTATCGATGCCAACTATAAGAATGGCACCGCTAAGATCGTTGTTAAGGGCGGTAAGTTCTATAACTATGATCCCGCAAACAATGCGGCAGAAGGCGAAGGCACCAACTTCGTTGCCGAAGGCTATCTCTCCGAAAAAGATGGCGATGCTTATACTGTTCGTGTAAATAAGGATGAACTTGATCCGATTGTTACCATCACCTTTAGCAATAGCAATACCGGTAGCGAGACGACCTTGAAGTATCCCAGTGAGCGCTATGATACCATTCAGAAACTGATTGGTACCAATAACTTTGCCGATTTCGTTCTGGGCGCTGAACAACATGAATTGCTGGCCTATATTCCCAACGGCAAAGCTTCCAATATCGTTTTCACCCTGCACGACGATGTCGAACTGGATGCTCCCATCAATTTCTATAATAAGTATTTCAAGGTTCCTGTGGAATACGCTTTGACCATCGAAGGTAACGGTCACACCCTTACCTGGGCCGATGGTTATACCGGAACTCTGATCAATGTAGAGTCCGGCGTTTCTGTTACTACCAAGAACCTCACCGTCGACGGTGAAAATGCTTGGACCTTCTATAACGACACTACCACCGTTGAAAACGGTCAAAACTGGTACACCCGGTTCGTGGATGTTGGTGAAGAGGATAAGGCTGTTAATGCCAATGTATTCACCAACGCCGGTAACCTGACCTTGGGCGAAGGCACCAAGATTCAGAACGTTACCGTTGCCTCCACCGGCGATAGTGGTAAGACTGCCAATAACGCAAACGGTGGTTACCAGCTGGTGTATAATGATGATCTTGCTCTGATCAAATCCAATGGCGGCAAGGTTACCTTGGATGGTGCTGTAATCACTGGCAATGCTGGTCTGGTGCTCAACGCAATCAAGACCGAAACTGCTATTACCAAGTCCACCATCGACGGTAATATGGGCGTCGGTAATAAGGGCGGTATCATCATTGCCGATAATGGCAAAATGACCATCACTGAAAGCTCCATTTCCGGGAACAAGGCTATGGCCAGAAGCGCCACAATCCTTGGCGTGGTCAATGGGGCAGAGGTTGAGTTTGTTGATAGCAAGCTCAATAACAATAAGCACATCGGCGTAGGCAGTAACACTGCCGGCGCAATGATCGTGCTGGAAGGCGCCTCTCAGTTCGTTATGAACGGCGGCTCCATTTCCGATAACGTAGGCGGCAGAGCCGGTGCCATCGCTTCCCGGTGGGTAGGCGGTTCCAGTGGTCAGCATGAAGATACCTCTATCGTGTTGAAATCCGGTGAAATTTCCGGAAACTCCGCCACCAATAATAGCTGGAATAACGCTTCCGTATTCCTCCGTAGCCCCGCCAGCGTAGGCAACGGTATGACCATCGACGGTACTATCGTTGTAAATGCTGCTCCCGGCGAACTGGAGATCACCGGTGGCGTTCATAATGGCGAACTGATCGTTGCTAATGGGCTCACTGCTGAAATCTCCGGTGGTTCCTTTAATTACGATCCCTCCGAATGGCTGGTCAACGGCTATGCCGTTAAGGATTTGGGCAATGGTACTTATGGCATTCAAAAAGCAATTAAGCTCCATTTGGCAGATCCTGTTACCGGTGAGCCTGCTGGGATTCCTTACATTGAAGGAACTGACATGGCAACCGTTGTTTCTCTTGGTAAGCTGTTCTATGGCGACTACTATGTAATGACTCTGGAAGTGTTGGACGATTTCACCACCGACAGCACTGTTGTGGTAGATTACCCCATGACCATCAACCTGAATGGTCATAACATCACCACTGCAGCTACTGAAGTGGGTACTTACGTTGATGCTTTCACCATTCTGGCAGATGTTACCGTAACCGGCAATGGTACGATTGATGCAAGACCTTCCCATGGTTATACCTTCTATGTGGGTGATAAGCAGGGGAATGCAGGCAACCTGACCATTGAAAATGGTACCTTCTACGGTGAAACCTCTGTTGTTAATAACAGACTGGGTACTGTAACCATCAATGACGGTTCCTATGCAGTAAGCTATGAAAATGAAGGCGATATCCACGCCTACCTGCTGAACTGTATCGATGCAAACTACCAAGCAGGCACTGCTAATATCGTAGTTGAGGGTGGTACCTTCTATCACTTCAACCCCGCAAACAATGCTGCTGAAGGTGCAAACACTAACTTCCTGGCAAAGGGCTATGTAGTTTCTGATAATGTCGATGGTGTTTGGACCGTTACTCCCGATATGATCTTCGAAATGCATCTTACTGATGCAAATGGCGAAGCACATTGGCTCTCTCCCATGAGGAGCAATGATCTCCAGACACTGATCAAGACAAATAAGATCTGGTACAATTCTCTCCAAGGCAGCTATGACTTTACCGTAAAGGTTCTGGGCAATTGGGAAGTGGATGAATCTGTTGTTGTTGATTATCCCTTGACCATTGACTTGGGCGGCAACACCATCACCGGTAGTGCCAGCCTGCAGAATGCGCCCATCTTCCGCATTCTCTCTGATGTAACCGTGAAGAACGGTACTGTCGACGGCGTAGCCGGCGATAGCGTTAATAGCTATCCTTTCATCGTTGGTAACAATGATACTGCCGGTAACCTGACCATCGTAGATGGTACCTATGTAGGTGTTACCTCCGCAGTTTCCGTAACCAAGGGTAATCTCACCATTCTGGGCGGCGAATTCAAGGCCGGTCACGATGGAGAAGGCACCGATTACGGCGCTAAGTACCTCTTGAACCTGAACGATGTCAACGGCAAGAACGGCACCGCTACCATCAGCGTTCAGGGCGGTACCTTCTATGGCTTCAATCCTGCTGATAACGAGGCCGAGAATCCCGCAGTAAACTTTGCTCATGCGGACTATACCGCTTATTATGACAAAGCTAATGATGCATGGACTGTGAAGCAGACCACCGTTACCATTGATTCTGCTGAGGATCTGGTTGCATTCAGTAATGCGATTGGTAATGCAGTAAGCTCCGGCGGTACTTATAAGGGGATGGAAGTTCATAACAATCCCGATCTGATTGTTAAATTGACTGCAGACATCGATATGTCTACTGTTACCGGCTTCTGGCCCATGGGTAACGGTACTGGCGCGCGTGAATTTGCCGGCACCTTCGATGGCCAGGGTCATACCATCTCCAATCTGTATTGCGATAATAACTGGTCCTATAGAAATGCATTCTTCAGAACTCTCACTCGTGATACTACGATTAAAGATTTAACTTTTGATAATGCATTTATCGGCCGTGGCGCCGGCACCAGCAATAACTCCAACTATGGTGTTGTGGTTGGTATCACCGGCAATGGCAATATCTTGCTGGATAATGTAACTGTGACCAACTCTACCGTTGCAGCTCGCACTTCTGCCGGTATTTTGATCGGTCGCATCAACGGCGGCGATATCACCATTCAGAATTGTACCGTTGATAACTGCGTATTGAAGGTAGATGATATCTACAGCGCAGCCCTCACCGGCTATGTTGAACCCGATGATTATGCCGACTATAATGATAGCAACTATAATACCGTCACCAACTGCGAGATGATCGTTGATGGCGAGTTCAAAAAAGTTCTGAATCATACTCAAAATACAACTACTGATTATGTGGCTCAGATTGATGCTACTAAGTATACTACTTTGTATGATGCAGTAGCAGCCGCAAAAGATGGTGATACTGTCACGTTGATCGCTAATGTTAAACGTGCTGTAAGCCTGAGCATCAGTAAGAACATCAATCTGGATTTGAACGGTAATGTAATTACCGCCGGAAATGGGGTATATCCTGTTATCCGCATTCAGGGTGATGCAAATGTAACCGTTAAGAACGGTACGATTACCAATCCTGATGATTATGTCTTCGTTCTCGGTTCTGCCGATCAGGCTACCTCCGGTAACCTGACCATCGAAAGCG
The DNA here is from genome assembly GCA_045659565.1 of Eubacteriales bacterium. Lineage (GTDB taxonomy): Bacteria > Bacillota > Clostridia > Oscillospirales > QAKW01 > QAKW01. The sequence goes on from JAZOXD010000233.1 coordinate 10,102, forward strand.
GTAAGTATCATGGTGCAACCACCGTTGCTTCCGTAACCAAGGGTACTCTGACTGTTAAGGGTGGCGAATTCTCCGTTGATCCTTATAACGGTTCCTATGATTACCTCTTGAACTGTTATGATGCCAGCGCTAAGGATGGCACTGCCAAGATCGTTGTCACCGGCGGTACCTTCCATAACTGGAACCCCGAAAACAACGCTTCCGAAGGCAAGAACACCAACTTCCTGACCGCCCAATATATTGCTCTTGAAACCAGCGAGAATGTTTGGGAAGTTGTAGACTATGTTGAATGGATCAAAGCCGAACTGCTGAAAGGCAACGATGTAACTCTGGAGCGTGACATCGTGGTTGACGGTTCCTATGTTGATTCCATTCCCGCCCCCACCAATGGCAACGGTAAGTACTTCACTCCCGGTATCTTCTGCGTGGTTGGCGGTTATGGCGATGCTAATGCTACCTTCGATCTGAATGGCCATACTATCACTTATAATGGCCACGTTGATACCGAATACACCGCAACTCATAATGCAGATAAGTATAACGGTGTGATCAATTCCTGCACCTATGCTCACGGTCTGTTCTTTGCCAATAACGGCGGTAATCTGACCGTTAAGGATAGCAAGGGCACCGCAAACGTAATGGTTTACGGTATGGCCTCTGCTGCCTATCCTTGCTCTCCCGGTTCTGTGGTCACCATCGAAGGCGGCAACTGGAAGAATGAAGGCTGCGCTACTTGCCGCGGCACCAACATCTTCCTCTATGCTTCTCACGGCGGTGAGCTCTATATCACCGGCGGTACGTTCGATCAGGTTGTTGAGAGTGGCGATTCTTACTTGATCGTTGAAGACGGCGGTGATTATAACAATGGTGTTATCGATTATGGTAAGACCAAGGTCGAAATCTCCGGCGGTACCTTTATTGGTATGAACCCCGAAACCGGCGCTTGGCAGTTCAAGAACGGTTCTGTTACTACTGAAAAGACCGATGTAACCGACGAAGATTTCGCTGTTGCCGACAACGGCGATGGTACTTACTCTGTGAAGCCCTTGGTTACCGTTGAGATGGATGACATCACCATGGTAACCGGCAACGCAATGCCCGAGTTCACTTATACCACCAATTTCACCGAAATCGCTGAAGACGGTATGATGCTGGTTGTTGAACCCAAACTGGCCGACGATGGTAAGACCATCAATGCAACCGCTTATGTATGGGGCAGCAACGATTATGTTGTAAGAGTAACTCCCGGCACTCTGACCGTTCAGGGCGCAGTTGCTAAGATTGACAAGGTATTCTATGCATCCCTCCAGGATGCCTTGGATGTTGCCGTAACCGGCAACACCGTAACCCTCCTGGTTGACTACGAACTGAAGAAGACAGATGTTCACGCTGTTAGCGAGTATCCTGTATATCTGAGCGTGGTTGACAAGGATATCACCCTTGATCTGAACGGCAAGACCCTGTCTGCAACCTATAAGGAAGCTGACCGGATCTACGCAGTAGTTCTTGTTCAAGACGGTGCTTCTTTGACTGTTAAAGATTCCGTTGGCAATGGTGGAATCGATGTTGAAGTAAGTGAAACCAATCCGAAGATCGCCTATATGTTCTGGAACCGTGGCGAAAATGGTTCTTTGACCATTGAAGATGGTATCTATCATATGAACGATTCTGAAGATTCTATGGTATACACCAACTCCAGCAACGTAACGATTAAGGGCGGCACCTACATTCTGGATAATGTTGGTCACCGCATCAACGGCTTCCCCTGTATCTTCAGTGCACGGGGCCAGAATGAAAAGTGTATCACTGTTCTCGGTGGTACCTTCAATGCCGATGTTGCTCATCAGTATTGGACTTATGAAGTAGACGTTCCCAAGGAACTGGCTTTGAAGGACAATGGCGACGGTACCTGGACTGTTGTTGAGGCTGTTGCTTATGTGAAGGAAAGCTCTTGGGGCTATACTAACGAAGTTGGCTACGCCACCATCGAAGATGCTCTGGCTGCAGCCAATGCCGGCGAAGAGATCGTTCTGCTGAAGGATCTGAACCGTTCCGACATCCTCACCATCGATAAGGGCGTTGTTCTGAACGGTAATGGCAAAAAGCTGACCTCCACCGCTGGCAGAGCCATCAATGTGGATACTACTGCAGAAGTAACCATCAAGAATCTGGAAATCCTCGGCGGCACTGGTTGCCAGCGCGGCGTTAATATCATTAACAAGGCCGGCACCACTAACCTGGAGAATGTGACCGTATCCGGCGTAAGCCATTATGCCGTTCACGTTGCTACCTCTGCAGGCGCTGCTCAGGTTAATATCAAAGATTCCAAACTGACTTCTTGGGGTGCAATCGCAATCTACGGCGAAGGTTCCACCGTCAACGTAGAAGATTCTGCCTTGACCGGTATCAACACCCACCTGAATGTCGAAGACGATTACAATGCTTTTGCTACCGTTACCATCGGTAACAAGAACATTGCTGTGAACGTAACCGGCACCAGCACCATCACTGCCGAAAGCAAGGATGGCTGCGAGAAACAGTACATCTACGGTCACAACGATGGTTGCGAAGGCTCCACCATTCTGTTGAACGCTGACCTGACTCTTGTTGGCGACAACACCGGCTATCTGCATATGAACGTAGCCGAGAGCGCTGTAACCCTCAAGAAGGCCTATGCTGATGGCGTAAACGCTGAAGGCTATGCTGCTAAGGATAACAATGATGGTACCATCACTGTTATGGGTGCAGTAGCTGCCATTGATGGCGTGAACTACGAAAGCCTGGCCGCTGCGATTGCTGCAGTTGAGAACGGCGAAACCATCACTCTGCTTGTTGATTGCGCCGAAAACGTAACCATTAAACAGGCTGTTGGTAAGAACATCACCATCGATGGCGCAGGGAAGACCTATTCCGGTACCATTAAGCTCCACGGCGATGGTCGTTGGAATGGCACTGAAACTCTGACCATCAAGAATATCAACTTTGTAACTGATAAGGCTGCACACGATTTCATCACCTATGCTGTTAAGACCTCTTACGTACATAATCTGACTGTTGAAGATTGTACCTTTACCGGTCCTGCGGATCAAACCGCTGTAAGATCCATTGTTCTGAGACAGGCTCGCAACGTAACTGTGAAGAATTGTGTTGCCAACAGCGTATTCAGTTTGGTTCAGAACGCCAGCGGCGGTGAAAACCTCACTGTTGAAAACTGTACTGTAAATGCTCAGTATGGTATCAATGCAAATAACTGCCAAGGCAATGTTGTTATCAAGAACAACACCATTAATGCTACTGATGGTTATGCCATTGGCTTTGGTGGCGGCAACGATGTCACCGTAATCATTGATAGTTGTACTGTAACCTCCGGTTATATCCTCGTGAGCAATACCTCTGCTAAGAATTATGCTCTCACCGTAACCGGCAACAATGATATGACTGCCGAAACCTGGCTCAATGCCATCGGCACCGGCAACGTCAAGGTGGTTCTGGAAGACACCGGCCTGAAGGCTTCCGGTATGAAGAATATGGTAGCCAACATTGGCAATGTATACTACAATTCCTTGCAGTATGCAATTGACGATGCTAAGGCAGGCGACACCATTAAGGTTCTGGTTGCTCACGCTGTTGATACTACTGTTGTAGTGGATAAGGCTGTAACCATCGACCTGAACGGTAAGACCGTATCTGCTGGCGCTATCAGCGGCGCTCCCGTATTCCGTGTATTGGATAATGTAACTGTGAAGAATGGTACTGTAGACGGCACCACCGGCACCAACAGCTATGCATTCATCGTTGGCAATGCTTCCACTGCCGGCACCTTGAATATCGCTAACGGTACCTATAAGGGTGTTACCTCTGCAATCTCCATCACCAATGGTACTGCCAATATCACCGGCGGCACTTTCGCAACCGGTCACGATGGCGAAGGCACCGATTACGGCGCTAAGTACCTCTTGAACTGCATGGATACTGCTTATAAGAACGGTACCGCAGTTTATAACATCACCGGCGGTAACTTCGTTGGCTTCAATCCCGAAGCAAACGATTCCGAAGGTGCAAACACCAACTTCGTTGCCAACGGCTATGCTGCCTACGATAAGGATGAAGATGGCACCTGGACTGTTAAGGAAAAGGTACTTGCAACCGTAACCTTTAACGGATTTGGTGGCGTTGCAACCATGGAATACACCTTGGCCGACAAGCTGTATGGTTCGGATGGTGATATAAGATCCTTGGCTGACTTGGCTTACTATTGCGAATCCCTGGCAACTATACTTGATCGCATGGGCCTTGAGAATACTACTCCTGTCATCGATATTTATGCCGATTTGGACGAAAAGGAAATGGTTAAACTCAATGGCTGGGGCGATGAGGCTGTAAAATGGACCATTAATTTGAATGGTCACACTGTAAACAGCACCGCTGCAAAGGCATTTGCGGTTT
>JAZOXD010000234.1:0-7804 GCA_045659565.1 Eubacteriales bacterium
CCTTTTTTTTCCCTACACAACCAAAAATCCCGAATCCACCTCCACCCTGGATTTTTTAGATTAAATTTTTTCGATCCCGATCGGCCAGGTGATAGAGCAAAAGATAAAGGAAGAAGGCAACCAGAGCGATGGCGGCGGCGATCCAGAAGGAGGGACGGTAGGAACCGAACTGTCCGTGGAACAGGTTGGTGGTATAATCGGCCAGGAAGTTGGAGGCGGAGCACATGGCGATCAGAATGCCCGCATACTGGCTGTGGGCCCGGGTGCCGAAGAGGGAAGCGCCCACCAGGGATGCCGTAATGGTCACCAGGGGCAGAGCCGCGGTATAAAGCACCACCGCCACCACCGCCACGGGATAGTTTTTGGTAACTGCAAGTAAGGATAGTCCCGCCACTGCAAAGACGGTGCAGAGCAGGTTGATCCGCCGGGGTCCCAGCTTATCGCTCAAAAGCCCCACCAAAAATTTGGAACCGGTCAGCATCAATAGCATAGCGCTTTGCAGACCACTGGCCCGGGCGGTGGAAAAGCCACTGTCCACCAGATAGGGTCGGATCACCGAAAAGGCCATATAAAGGCTGAGGGAGGTGAGCAGGGTGCAAAGGATCATTAAGTAAAAGGCCGGCCGACGGCAAAGCCGCTCCATGGGCAGGCCCGGGAAGTGGTCGTCGTTATCCGACGGGTTTCCCAGCTTGTTTTCTCCGTGACCCAGGGGCATCAGCCCCATATTCCGGGGATTGTTCCGCACCAGCAACAGCATCAGCGCTGCCGCCAGCATAATGGCGACGCCACAGACCATAAAGGACCCTCGGAAGGAGGTTTTTTCCATGACGGCGGTCTGGATCAGACACATCACGCTTCCGCCGATGCCCGTGGCGGCGGTCACCAACCCTAATACGGTGCCTTCGTACCGATGGAACCAGATCCGTACGATCTGTGCCGCCGCGGCGGTGGAGCAAAAGCCGTTGGCTACGCCCATCAAAGCGCCGCCCAGCACCAGCATCCAAACACTTTCCAGCCGTGCCAGCATCAGATAACTGACTGCCGTGACCATCAGCCCGATACTGACGGAGATCCGAGCGCCGAACCGATGGATGATAAAGCCGGATACGAAGGTGGAGACCACCGAAAACAAAGTTCGGAAACTTATAGCCAGGGAAAACTCTGCTCGGGTGATGTTAAGATACTCTGATACCGGCACCAGATGCAGGCTGTTCAGGTTATTGGCGGCACCGCCGTGGGTAAAGAGCATAAACAGGAGTACTCCTGCTATGATCCAATGATAATGGGCCTTCAGACCCTTTGGCTTCGTTATGGTTTTCATTTAAACTCAATCAATTCTTCATCCTGTTCCCGATAAAGGGCAATGGTGGTGTACTGGCCCTTTTCCGGGTCTTTTCCGTTCCGAGAAAAATAGTAGGTACCGTTTCCCAGGGCAATGATCCCGGTGGAGCCGTAGGGAAAGTGAGAGCCCCAAATGCCGGTGGCCGGATCCTGCTCACCCTTGGGTGCCAGTTGCAAAAATTGTCGGCCGCCCTCCTGAAGGGGCGCTACAGAAAGATCGATCCAAAACAGCTTGTAGTTGGGGAACTCCGGCTTTTGGCCGGTATAGACAGCCGCCATCATGGTATTGGTGTGGGGGTCGTATTCCAGGTTCTGAATGCCGTATCGGGTGTTGCCGGTATAAACGAAATAGCGGTCCTTGGCGGTCATGGTGGTGGGAGTGGCGGCAAAATCCTGGGTCAGGGGCTCGGCCTTTTCCAGGTATTCTGCCAAAGGCAGCCTTAAGAGCACCTGATAATCGTTATCCGCCCGCCGGATATCTCCGTAGATGCCGTAGGCCACAAAGATGGCAGGCTCGCCGTTGGGGTAATTGCAAAGGGTCATCCCGTCGATTCCGCTGCAGCCTCGCCAATGGCCGGGGGCGGCATAATCGGCGGCTACCTGGGGCAAAGCCACCGCCCGCATCACGCCGCAGGTTTCTGCATCCATATCGATACGGTTAATCTTATCCACGTCAAAGGAGACTGCGTAAAAGGTATCGGGCAGGGTCAGCTCCTTGCCCAACTTTTGCAGAATGCTGCGGCCGATACTGTCGTTTTTGTATTCCAGGGAGCCATAGACCCTGCCATCGTGATAGGCAATACAGCCCAAATGCCCCAAAAGACCTACCACAGAGCCCAAAAGGTTGCCCTCCTGATCAATTTTGATCAGAGCGGTGGTCATAGAAAGATAAAAATAAGTACCGTCGGTGGCGATGCCCTGTACGTGACCGTATTGGGGGAAATAGCCGGAAAAAATCTGTTTTTTCATGGTTCACCTCACAGAAAGCGCACGGTGCGCTTGACGTAAAAGGCCTTGTGGCGGGTTTGCATCAGCTTTAATTTCACCGAAAGGATGGCTCCGTGAACGGGAAGCTCGGCAGAATAGTTCTTCTCATCCTCCTGGGTGAAGGAATCCACCTGCAATTTTTTGCCGCAGATGGGGCAATCCACCGCCTTCAGATTGGGGTCCGCCAGAGCTTTTTGCTTACTGCGATAATGGGGGAAGAATTCCTTTTGGCTATGCATGCTGTGATAAAGTACGCCGTTGAGCTCCGGGTAGTTGCGAACGCCCTCCTTCAGATTAAGGCAGCGGGCCACCCGGGCGGTGTAGATTGCATCGTTAAAGGCATTGTGGGCGTGGAGCCCTGCTTCCAAGTTCAAGGCTTCCATGGCCGATTCCAGAGAAAATTGGCGGTTTTCGTGGCTCACCTGACGATTATAGATGCCCTGCAGATTCAGGCAGGGGGGCAGCCAATCTTCATCCAGATCGTGCATTAGCAGGTTGTCCTTCAAAATCTGGATATCGTCGTACCCCCAGGAGAGCAGGATGCAATCCTCCCCGCACCAATCCCGGAATTTTTGGATGGCTTCTTTGAATTTGGGTTGTCCCTTCAAAGCATCCTGATCAATGCCGGTCATTTTTTTGATGCGGTAGTGCAACTTTTTATAAAAGGTGGGGGCGATCATCAAATCCAGACAATCCACCGCCTGAACGGAGCTGTTCATTTTGATGGCGCCGATCTGAATGATCTCGCCGGAAAGATAAATGGGGGATTGGATGGCTGATTCTTTGGAGAATGGTTGGTTCCATTCCATATCAAAAACAATATAGTTCATAAATTTTATACACTCAACGATTTAATTTCCGGATGTTCGTCCATAAATTTCATCACATCCTCAAAGGGGATGGCAGCTTTCATCCGTACATTCAGGGTCAGGTTCAAAAGATCATCCTCTCCGGTGGTCACTCGGGAGTTAAGGATTTCGATATTCAGTTCCTTCTGTTTGGCCTGCAGAACTTCCCGGATTTCCGGGGTATCTTTGGTGGTGATGCGGATCTCGCCCACATAAAAGGCATCTGCGCCCACGCTGAAGCGGTGCATCAGCAATTGAACCAGCAGGATCAGAACCGTCACACAAATGGCAATGGCATATAATCCTCCGCCGCTGGCAAGGCCCACAGCCGCAGTGGCCCAAATGCCCGCCGCAGTGGTCAGGCCCTTAACGGTGTTGCCGTTTTTAAAGATTACGCCGGCACCCAAAAAGGAAATACCGCTGACCACCTGGGCCGCAATTCGGGAAGGATCCACTGCCCGGCTGCCTACCACCAGCTCGGCGTCGGCAAAGGCGTATTTGGAAACCACCATAATCAGGGCAGAGGCACAGGCGATGATGCAATGGGTGCGGATCCCCGCCTCCTTGGAACGCTTGGTACGCTCCAAACCGATCAGCGCGCCGCAGGCGGTGGCCAAAAGGATGCGGAAGGCATAGGTGAAAAAGGGTGTTTCTTTGATAAAGTTTAATATTTCAGACATAGTTGGCTCCTTGTAGGATTACTCTTGTTCCCCTATATCGAGATGCTTTTGATCTCGGGGCGGTTATTGAAAAGGTTCAGGGTTTCTTCAAAGGGGATCGGCTTCTGCAGCTTCAGCATCATCTGCAAGTGGATCAGGTCTCCTTCCCGGCGCTGATAGCTGCTATGGATGATCTCGGCACGCCATTTGCGCCGTTTACGCTCCAAAACACGCCAGGCGGCGGGGGAATTTTCCATAATAATCTCCATCTTCTGGAAGGTGAAGGGGACCCGCAGATCCAAGTAATGCTGCAACGCCACGGTCAGCAGTGTGCAGAACAAGCCGGTCAGATAAAGGCCGCACCCGCAAGCCATTCCAATGGCGGCGGTGAGCCAGATTCCGGCGGCGGTGGCCATGCCGGTTACCCCGTTTCGCTTGCTTTTGAAGATCAGTCCGGCACCCATAAAGGCCACGCCGTTCACAATTTGGTGGGCGATCATCGAAGGGTCGTAGCCCCCTAAGCCTAAGGCACCTTTGTCGGTATAATCCCAAAAGCCGTAAATGGAGGTCAAGGTAAAGGCGGTGGTGGCCAGGGCCAATATGGCATGGGTGCGTACCCCCGCATTTTGCCCATCGCTGCTGCGTTCCTTGCCGATCAAAAAGCCGCAGAAGGTGGCGAAGATAATTCGTGCCAAAAGTTCCCAAGGGAACCCGTTTGTTCCGTATGGAATATTGAAAATCACCCTCACCTCCCGGTTAAATAATATATTAATATAGCATATTCGGGCGGGAATGTCAAACTTCCTACATATTAATATAAAAAGTGACCCTGTGGGATGCTCAGTTCACCTTTTCCAGCAGATCCCGCCGCAGCGCAAGGGGCGGCATTCCGGTTTCTTTTTTTATAAAAAAGCTGAAATAATTGATGTTATTAAAGCCACAACGCTCTGCGATCTCCTCTACCGTGTAATAATTGGAACGGAGCAACTCTTCTGCATAATGGAGCCGCAGTTTGTTGATGTACTTCAAGGGCGTTGTGCCGAATTCGGCGGTAAACAGTTTCCTGAAGTAGGTATCGCTCATTCCGCAGCGGGCGGCCAGATTTTCCACCGAAAGTTTTTCATCGGTAAAATGGCCGTGGATATAATTGAAGGCTTCGGCCAGTTTTCCGCTGACGGTGGAGTCTTTATGTTCCGACCATTCCCGCTCCAATTCATAAAGGATCTTATAAAAAAGCATTTTTGCCCGGTGACGGTAGCCCACCTGTTTTTGAGACCAGATTTGGTGGAGTTCGGTAAAGTATTCGATATAATACTGCGGTTTTTGGGGCTTAAAACGCAGAAACTCCCGGGGGAGTTCCTCCTGGGCGGTAAAGTGGATGACCAGGATTTTTCCCTGCCCGGCATCCTTGTGAAATTCCAGCCCCGCAGGAGCAAAGGTGATATCTCCCTCCTCCACCGTGAGCAGTTCTCCGTTATAGGAAAAGGAGGCCCCGCCCACTAAACGGAGGGAAAGGGCGTGAAACCGCCGAGGCTCCGCATTGGCGTTCACCCGCTCCCATTCCAGTTCCAGCACCGTTAAAATCTCTGCAGTGATATCCGCTGTTTCAAAAAACATTTTTTCACCCCTTTCCAACTATAACACCCTTTTGTCCCCTTGGCAAGAAGGAAGTTATGAAAATCGTAAAAAATGTTATGATTTTTGTATTTCCAACCCGCATACTCCGTGTTATAATCAAATTATAAAAGGAGGCTGAATCTATGAAAAAGTGTAAAACCATAGAAGACGGTATTGCTTCGGTCATCGAAATGTACCGCTTCCATATTGATACGGAATGGCGTTATCTTCCTGCCGAGGAGGGGGATCTTTGCGATAAATTGATCCTGAACGGCGAAGAATATCCTTTTTTCTGGTGGCGGGGTGATACCCAGATTTCTGCTTTGACCCAATTGGCACCGGAACGGAAACCCTGCAGTTTTAAACTGAACCGCACCTGCACCAAAAGCGAAGGGTTAGATCGTTTGCTTTACCGGGAACTGGACGTGGCAGAGCAGGTTTTGGGGGCTCCCCTTGCCAAGGTGATGTGCTACCGTAACGAGCCTGCCCTTAATATGATCGCCACCGCCGAGAATGGGCGGGTGGCCATCTTTGAACTGGCGGCGGTGCTGAACGATGATACCGCCGAGCAGGGGCGCCATACTTACTGGGGCGAGGACGGCATGGCCTCCGATCGGGTGGTTTCCCAAAAAACCGCCAGCGAAGCTGTCTATCTTTTTACCGAGGATCAAAAGGAGCCCGAAACCTATAACGATATCTTCAATTATATGTACGGTCTTTCCAAGGCGGATGCCACCAAGGCGGCCACCATTCTTTCGATCCTGCTGGGTGCCTTGGATATCTCCGATTGGAAGGAAAAGGATGCCCACTACCGCCGCTGTATGGCTGCGGCAGAGGAATCGGCAAAAAGCGGTTGTCGGAAGGAGGTCTTATAATGGAAAAGATCAAAATGGCCGTAACCGGCTTTGAAAACGGGCATTGCTACTATCTTTATCAGGCTCTTTTACAAAATGAAGAGGTGGAGGTGGTGGCGGTCTCCTTTGCGCCCCGGGCCCGCATTATTTATGAAAACCGCCTGGGTGCCCATATCTTCGACGGGGTGGATATCTTCTACGATGAGGAGGAGATGCTCAACGCCCATCCCGAGATCGAGGCCTGCATTTGCGGCGGTGCCAACTATCGGCACATCCACGAATTCCGCCTTTGTGCCGAGCGGGGCATCCATGTGATCTCTATGAAGGCGCCTACCTACGATATGGAGGAGTATAACGAGATGCTCCGCCTGGCCAAGGAGCACAATATCATTGTTTATATTGAACTGGAGATGCGCTGGAAGGCAACCGTTGAACGGATCAAGGAACTCATTGCCGAAGGCAAGTTGGGCGAGATCAAGGCCTTTAACGCTTATAACTATTCCCATAACCCTATGTGGTGGAACCAGTGGATGGATATCCCCGAGCAAAGCTACGGAAAACGGATCCCCATCCGCCCGGGCAGTAAGATCTTTCGCGGCGGTGCGCTGACCGACCATCCCCACGTTTTCGATCTGGTGCGGTATATCTTCGATAGCGACTTTGATACCGTCTATGCCGAAGCCGCCCCCAATATGCGGGATGGCGCCGAGACCGAAGATCTGATCTACGTGATCGGTACCCTGCAGAACGGGGTGGTCTTTTCCCTGGATCCCTCCTATGCCAATCGGGAGATCGAGCGGGCCCGTGCCAACGGCGATAACTACTATGCCAACCTGAGTCAATATCCCCGCCCGGTGCAGGTGGAACTGCAGGTGACCGGTACCAAGGGCACGGTTTATGCCGATAGCTACGGCGCCGATTACGTGGAGTATCTGGTGCCCGGCAGTCAGAAATATGCGGTGGGAACCTATAATCTGCCCATCGACCGCCAGCGCAAGATCTTTATTCATAATTTTGTAACCGATATTCGTGAGGGAAAAGATCGGGCGGTTCTTTCCCTGGCCGAGCATAAAAAGACTATTCAGGCCATGAACGGGGCCTACGACAGCGTTTATAACGGTTGCCCCGTTAAAATTGATTATAAGGTGAAATGATCGATCTGAACCTGCCGCAAAGCGGCATATTTCGGTGCTTTTCGTCCTTTTTTCTTTGATAGGCGCCGGCCTATCTGCATAAAAGAAGAACAAAAATCCCCTAAAATCTTCTCCCTTTGCGGTCTGCGATTTTAAAAAGTGCGGATTTTTGTTCAACCAAGGCACAAAACACAGCCAATACTGACGTATTGGCGAGTATTTTAACATAGAGTGAGCGAAAATCCGCCTTTTTAAAACAAGGTTAGGATCGGTCGTTTCACCTTAAGGAGTAATATTATGTCTATCAAACATACTGCCGTCAGTTATTACGGATTGAATTACGTGGAGCATGCCATTGCGGATTT
>JAZOXD010000235.1:0-1150 GCA_045659565.1 Eubacteriales bacterium
GAGTAAATGACAATCGGGTTGCGGCCGGCCAGCTTCCGCCCGAACCGGGCCGCCATAAACTCCGCCGGTGTCGGATAGTGTTTTTTCTTTGCTTGTTTCTTCTTTGCCATTTTACCCCTTTATTTGCGTGAATAGTTCCGCTTCGTACATTTCTGCCAGTTTGAGCCTATGAAGGAAAACGGCGGCCTTTTCCGTGTCTTTTTCGGCGTATTTCAGGACCGCCCGGCGTAAGGCCAGAACCCGGCGGAACGCCCTTGTATATTCTTTTGCTGTCATAGTTCCTTTTTTGCTTACCATCCCACGCCCCCACGCCAGCGTTTCCTTGAATAACTGCTATACCCATCTGCATCAATTTCGCAGTCCGGCCTGTCATCGTGGAATACCGGGTCCGGTTCTTCCGCAAGCTGCTTCATCCTGAAATGGTTGTATCGGTCCGTATTCAGTTCGTTGTATAGTTCTTCAAAGGCGGCCGCCGGTTCGCCTATCCTGAAAACCCAACGCCGGGGATTGCAAGGCTTCGGGTGTCCTATTGAGTAAACCACTTCCAGGAAGTCCGGCCCTTCTGCGACTTTCAATTCAGCCGCCGGAAGGAACGGCACCTTATCTTCTATAAAGTCCGCCCATCGTTCCCGGATAAGCTTTTTCCAGAACGCCAGGTCCTCGGCGGTTATCATCCGGGCCACATAGCGGTCGCAGTCGTTCCTGGTAAAATCTATATTATACCATTCGTTCCCGGTGTCCGCACAATGGTTGTAAAAGAACTCGCCATATTCGTTTTGGAAATGTTTTTGAAGGAAAAGGTTGCCCAGCTGGTCCTTTGCCATTTCCGGGCCTGTGATCGGCCTGCATTTAGTGCAGTATTTGCATCTTTTATCGTACATAGTTACCCCTTTTTACTTTAAGATTTCAAGTGTTACCCCTTCCGGCGTGGCGGAGTTGAGAAACGGCAGGACGGCGGAAAGGTCCGGAGCGTTGGACCGGAGCTGGTAACCCTGGCCGGTCCAGATGCCGGAAACAAACGAAAATACCAGGTCCGCCGCCGTCTGGTCGCCTGCTTTCAGGGCCTGGGCGTGTGCCTTGCTGAGTATTTCCAGGGCCTGAGCCGGAAAGCGTTTGCCCTCGGTCTGCGGCGTCCAGAAACGGCTGTACT
>JAZOXD010000236.1:0-24073 GCA_045659565.1 Eubacteriales bacterium
GCCAAGTACGACGACGTTAACGCCAAGTACACCACCTATACGACCCAGGCTCAGATCAATGCAGCCGTTGCCGCTTTGAACGATCTGTATGTTCTGGATACCGAAAAGATGGTTCCTGCTTCTTATTCCAGCCAGTACTGCAAGATAGAAGGCAATACTGATTATGCAATGGTGGGTATCTATACCGTTGCAGATCTGGAATATGCTGCTTCTGTTGCTGCTACCTATACGGCTTCTCAGCAACTGTATCTCTGCGCTGATCTGAATCTTGCCAGATCCAAGTTCACTGGCTTTGCCGGCCTGAAGACTAAGTTCGATGGCCAGAACCATGTGATCACCAATTTCAATGCAACCACTGCCGGCTTCTTTACCGGCTTTACCGGTGGCACCATTGAAAACCTGATCTTCAGAAACTGCCAGACCATCACCAACGCTCGCGGCTCCGCTCTGGTGATCGGCTCCACTACCACCGCTGCTACTGTTGTTCGCAACATTACGGTGGAAAATTGTACCGTTACCAATGCCACCGAAAAGGATCCCTACAACGTGGCGATCATCGCCGGTGCCGTTTCCGGTAACGATACCTTCGAAAACATCACCGTTCGTGATTCCGAAGTAAAGGGTAAGTACAACGAACAGACTGCTATTTTGATCGGTGCTTATTCCGTTAATAATTCCAATGGTCACGTAACCATCAAGAACATCCTGATTGATGGCTGTGCAAACAATGCGGCTCACGGTGGCGATAAGCCCCATGCCGGTTATGAATGCGGTCTTTTGATCGGTAAGTGGTCCGCCGGCTATAGCTTGGATGCTTCCAACGTGATCCTGATCAACAGCTCCGTTGGTCATTACGAAGGCACCAAGGTTGTTCCCGGTAAGGTATTCGGCACTCTGATCGGCACTATCACCGGCGGCACCACCAGGGCCTCCTTCACCAACGTAGTTGCTTATAACAACTCTACCTATTATGATAGCTTGCTGGGCATTGACACCGTTGCAACTGCTCAAACCAACCCCGGCATTACCGTAAGCAACATTTACACCGATGCCAAGAACGCTTACACAATTGGCGGCTATACCGGAAGAATTGATCTTCAGGAACATGCCGATTGCGAAGGCGTAACCAAGGCTACCACCGCCCAGTTCGAAAACGGTATGGGCATCTATACCGCCAACAAGGGCATCGGCGAAAATCTCTTCGCCTCCGTTGACGGCCACGCTGTATTTGCCACCGAAGAAATTCTGGCTCCCACCAAACAGGTGGTTCAGTTGAACGGTGTGGTCAAAGGCACTGTTTATACCGATTACGAAGGTATGCTGGATATTGACGGTTGGAATGAGATCCTGAAGATCGTAGACAAAATGAATACCGAGATTCCCGTTGAATGGATGTGTGAGGGCGGCGATCCTTCCGCAATCACCTATACCGAAGACGGCGCAATCGTAGGTGTTTGCTGCTACCATGAATGGGATTATGCAACCGGAGTAAACGGCAAGCACATGAAGTCTTGCGGTCTCTGCGGTGGTTCTATGCCCGAGGCTTGCGAATCTGTATGGACCCATAAGAACGGCGCTCACTCCGGTACTTGTACCCTCTGTAAGGTCACCTACACCGATATCCCCTGCGATTGGGTATCTATTGAAAAGATCGAACAGGATTGTGAAAACGCCGCTTCCGAAAAATTCCAATGCTCCGTTTGTGAAGAAGAAAAGATCGTTGTGGAAGAGGGCGGCGAGGCCCTGGGCCATATGACCAAGTATTCCTACAACGAAGCAACTTCCGGCACTCATTACGTAGAATGTGAACGCGAAACTTGCGGTTACTCCCGTCTGGAAAACTGTACCGAAGGCGAGCCCAACGTTGTGAAGCCCACTTACGACTCCGATGGTTATACTGAATGGACCTGCGTACATTGTGAAGGCTCCTGGAAGACCGGTTTGACCAACGCGATTGCAGTTGTGGATGCTAAAAATGTGGCTCTGACCAACGGCGCTACCTCCGGTAAACTGGCCGTAACTGTCAGCAATAACCGCAATATCACCACCATGAGCTTCAAGGTAACCTATAATCCCGAGGAACTCACCTATAAGAGCATGGTTCTGACTGAGGCCGCTGCTGCTGTTGCAGATCTCTCCTTGATCGAAGCAGTTCGTGGTGTTCTGGAAGTAACCATCACCGCCAAGGCTGGCCAGCACACCAATGTGGAAGGCGCTTTGGTTGAGGTTGAATTTGCTCCCGTGGATGCAGCTACTGTCGGTAAGGCATATGCTGTAGGCTTCGAAGCGGTTTCTGCCGATATCAACGGCAAGGCAACCCTCTTTGAAGGCGCCAAAGACCCTGCTTATGTAAAGGTTGTTGTAGCAACTGACGTGAACACCGACGGCGTTGTAAACCCCGTTGACCTCACTGATATGCTCAGACACCTTCTGGATAAGGAAACCTTCGGCGAGATCGACGAAGAACTGGCTGATCTGAACCGTGACGGTACGGTTGATCTGCTGGATGCAGTTGAACTGGCCAAGATCCTGAGCACAACTGTATAAACTCCAAAAAAGGCATCTGCTGCGGCAGATGCCTTTTTTTGTTTTACCCTTGTGAAATATTCACAAGAAAATATGATAAATACGAAAAGAATTCACATATCGTGTAAAAAAAACAACATAAGATAATTCAAAAATCAGTTGTTTTGTATTAAAATAGAAGCATATAATAGCACCCAATGGTGAAAGAGTGCAATTAGAGGATATTTTAAGGAGGAACTGCTATGTTCACGAAGAAGACGAGGGTACTTTCCGCTCTACTTACAGTCTGCATGCTTATTAGCTTGCTGGCTTGCTTTGTGGTGCCTGTAAATGCGGTTTCTGCTGAGCCTTCCAAGGGCCTGGTGGATACCAGTGGCATGATCGATCTTAATACTGTTAAGTTCTATCGCGGCAATATCAATGCCGAAACGAAGGATTCGGACTTGAAATCCAGAACTTATGGTGGATGGGATGGTTCGTTAT
This sequence comes from Eubacteriales bacterium, assembly GCA_045659565.1. Lineage (GTDB taxonomy): Bacteria > Bacillota > Clostridia > Oscillospirales > QAKW01 > QAKW01. The sequence goes on from JAZOXD010000236.1 coordinate 3,010, forward strand.
CTAAGGTGTCTGATAATAGTAAGGGTACGAAGTATAAGATCACCGACCGCAAGGGTCTGGAGGTCTTTGCTGCCATTTGTTCTACCTATTCTTGTACGATGGTTGGCAACTACGTTTATCTTGCCAACGATATCGATATGGAATGGGTAAACTTTAAAGGTGTTGCCCAATCCGGCTCTTCCGAAAATGGTCACTATGCCTTTAAAGGTACCTTTGACGGCAACGGCTTCGTGATCAAGAATCTGTTGATCAATCAGCCTAACAGCTACCGTGTTGGCCTGATCAACCATTATTACGGTGGTGATGGCGGTGTGATCCGGAACGTTGCTATTGCCAACGGTCTGATCATCGGCGGTAAGAAGTATACCGGCGCCGATACGACTAAGTATTTTGACGGCGTTGGTTCTATTGTCGGCGATTCCTGGAAGGGTACTTTGGACAACTGCTGGTCCGCAGCCACCGTTCTTTCCACCAGCGGTGCCGTTTGCGGCGGTTTGGTGGGGAGAAGCAGCCGTAGCGCATCCACTGTTATGAATAACTGTTATTTCCTGGGTTCGGTGAATAATGCCACCGATACCGGTAAATACGGTCTTAGCGGTCAGCCTACTTCTCTGAATGCCACCGCATCCTTCATTTATAACGGTAACACTACCTCCGGAGCTCTTGGCGCTGTTACACAAAGTGTTGAGGGCTATACAGTAAAATATGTAGATACCCCTTATGGATATCCTGCTCTTGCTTATTGTAAAAATGGGGAAGATGCTCCCTATATCAGCCGGGTGCTTACCAAAACCGATGCTTATAAAAATGCTTGGGACCTGAACAAGGCCGGCATCAGCGGCTTCTGGAAGCTGGGTAGCGGTTTGGGTCTTGAAGCTGCCAACGCAGCCACCGCTACTTATCGTCTGTCTGTTAAGAAGTTGAATATGGGTATTGCCGTTGGCGAAGAATATTATATCTATGCCAATGGCGGCACCAGCGTGGATGTTCCTGCCGCCGAAGAGGGCTATGCACTGACCACCGCTCCCGCAGGCTTTACTGCCGGCGCCAAGGCTACCATGCCCGCCGCCGATAGCGAACTGGTTTATACCGCCAGCAAACTGGACTTTGATGTGGTTAGAACCATTAAAGCAGAGGCCTCCCGCTATAATCCTGAATATTTCGACGAAGAAACTGAAGATACTCTGGTTGCTCTGCTTGAGGCTTGCGATGCGATCCTGGCCGAAGCTGAAAAGCCCGTAAACGAGCAGAACAAAGAAGTTATCGACGCCAACACCGCCATTATCGGCGAGAATATGGAGGCTCTGGAAAGCGCCAGCCTGAAGATCACCGGCGCCAGCACCTTCGACGAAACCAATGCGGTTTACGTTCCTGATTACTCCAAATATGATCTCTACCAAGAATATAATCCCGCCAATATCTGGGGTGTTTCCACCAAGGAAGACTGGATTGCGCTGACCAAGGCCGGCACCGCTGTAAAGAATTACACCATCGTGTTTAAGGCCGATATCGATATGGAAAACGTCGTTGTTGCTCCTTTGGGCGTCGGCGGCGACTATAACGGTAAAATGTATGGTCTGGGCCACAAGATCTCCAATCTGCACGTGGTTCACGGCGATGGTATTTCTCCCATCACCTGCGCCGGCGGTTTCATCTCCTGGTCCAACGGCGGTGCGATGTATGACCTGATCTTTGAAAACGGTTTGGTTGAAGTAATCGCCGATCCCGCTGATGCCAATATCGATGATGATTACGGCGCGGGCTTCGTTCTGGGCGGTTCCTATATCGACAACGGCTTCACCATGAAGAACGTGGTAGTTGGTCCCGATTGTACCCTGAAGGTAACCCATCTGGATAAGGATCTGGGCGCTTCCATTGGTGGTCTCTCCGGCCGTTCCAATAACATCAAGATTGACGGCTGCGTATCCATGGTACGCTTTGATATTGAAGCGAACTTCCATGTAGGCCAGTTGAATGGCTGGGGCCGTGCAAAAACCTGCACCTCCAACAGCTATGCCGTGGTTCATCCCGAAAACGTGAATGTAACCGTTGTTGCTGCCCGTACCTCCACCTCCGAAAAAGAGTGGGGCTCCAACGGTGTTGAATCTGTAAACAACGTTTTGATGATTGGCGAAGGCGACGTAACCAATAATCCTGCCACCATCGTGACCAATGGAATGGTTCTGCCTGCCGATGTCTCTGCTGCAGAGATTGCTTATCGCCTGAACGAAGGCTATGCCGCCGGTATTGGCGCCCGCACCTGGTTTGTTGTTAAGGATGGCGTTGCCGTTCCCGGCGAGGAGCTGGATAAGCCCGTTAAGGCTACCGTTGATGCCAACGGCGATCTGATCGGCTTCTATGCTCAGGCCGGCGAAACCGTAACTTTGGATATTGGCTATGCAAACGTGGATTACGAACTGGTTTCCGGAAAGGATGCCGTTCTGGAAGGCAATCGGCTGACCTTTGGCTACAGCGATGTTGAAGTGAAGGTGACTTCTTTGCTGACCAACGCTTTGGATAAGGCTGTTGCCCTGTACCTTGGCAAGGATCTGTCTTACTTCGCCAATCCCGAAGCTATCAAACTGAAATTAGAACTGGTTAGCGAAAAGAGCTACGTAAACCAGGAAGCTGTAAATAAGGACGCCAAGGATCTGGTTGATCTTTACGTTCCTGCTTCCGATAAGGCGTTCCCCGCTTCTTACGGTGTGGAAGGCTTCGCAATGGGTCCCATCACCTTCGAAGGCTTCGGCATTGAAGGCAACGATGCATTCCCCATCGTAGGTGTGAATAACGTGGCTGATCTGCTTTACGTGGCAGCTCATGCCGGTAAGTACTCCAAGAGCCAGACCATTGTACTGAATAACGATATCGATCTGGCCGGTTCTGATTTCGTCGTTATCAAGGGACTGACTGCTTCCTTTGACGGCCAGGGCCATTCCATTAAGAATTATTCTAAGCTGGATAAGGCATTCTTTGAGGCTTATGTCGGCGCTTCCATTAAGAACGTGACCTTTGAAGGCGGTTCCGTTACCTTGAATAACCGTGAATGCGGGTACTTGCTGTATCCCGATCACGCTGAAAATATTTTGGTGGAAAACGTTACTTTCAGAAACATCAACGTTACCGGTACCGGTAAAACCTATTTCGGTATGGTGGTTGCTGCTGTAAGACACGCTATCAACATCAAAAACGTGACGGTTGAAAATTGTACCGTGGATGCCGCTAGTGCTTATAACGTTGGTATTGTGGTTGGTTCTGTAATGACCGGTAAGACCCTTAATTTGGAAAATATTATCGTTCGGAACAATAACATTACCAATACCCGCGGTGAAAGCGGTTATCTGATTGGTGCCTATGATGGCGGTACTCCCAGCACTGTAAATGCCAAGAATCTTATGATCTACGGTAATAAGGGCGGTGCTAATGTCGGTATCTTCTACGGTGAAGGCTTTGTTGCTTCCAGTAAAAGCAGCCAACACCAGTTTAACGTTGAAAATGCACTTGTTTACGGAAACGTAGCCCGTGAGTTGATCTCCGGCCGTACTTCTGATAGTCATAAGCCTCCCGTATTCACCGCTACCAACGTATTTACCGATAATGATAAGAGCTATGACATCGGCACCGGTGCTACTACCAACATTGAATCCGCCGGTGTAACCCTCCTTGAAACCGAAGTGGATGCTGCTTTGATTTATAATCTGAATAAGGAACTGAACGAGAAGTTCTATGCTATGAGCAACGCGGGTGCTGAATTTGCGACTGAAACTGCAAAGGCTCCCGTAAAGGTAACCTTTGGCGACAACGGCCCCTTGTTCTATACCGATGCAACCGGCAAGCTGATCGGCGATACCTCCGTGATCGCCGACCTGACCGAATGCTCCTTCAGCGTTGAGGATCCCGCAAACGCTTCCTACGATGTTGACACCAACGTGGTCGTCTATAGCCACTATCTGGCAGAGGCTGAATGCCATAACGTTGGTGAACATACCGGCTTGTGCATCTTCTGCGAAGAAGAATTCACCTTCCCCTGCATGGATGCAGAAGGCTATCCCAAGGATTATTCCGATGCCGAAATCAAGAGCGCCAAGGCTCATAAGTGCGTAACCTGTGGCAACGAATGGCTCACCGATATCGTGATGAACCCTGCTACTTTGGCCACTGCCGAAAGTTTTGTTGCTCCTGCCGGCACCCAGGTTGTGGTTCCCGTAACCATGATCAACGATCCCGGTATGGCGGCAATGGAATTTGAAGTGAAGTATGATGCCGACGCAGTTGAACTTGTGGGCATCGAGATGATGGATAAGACCTGTGAAGTGTCTGTTGCTGCTGACGAAGGTATTGTTATCGTAGTGGTGACCAACCGCTATGCCGATGTTCCTTTGAGCACCGATGCAGAAGGAAACCTCTTCAAGGTAACCTTTGCTGTAAAGGATACTGCCGCTGACGGTGAAACCGCAGTAGCCATTGACTTCACTGCCGCTACTGATGCGGAAGGCAACGCTCTTACCGAGCTGGGCGATGCCGCTACCAAGCTGGATGTTCATCATAAGACCGTTGGCGACTTCGATGACGACGGTTTGGTTGATACCCGCGACGCTTCTCAGATTATGCAGTATCTGCTGGGTGGTCTGGAAGACGGCTCCTATGACCTAAAGAAGGGCGATATCAACGGTGACGGTCTGGTAGACCTGATTGACGTTGTTGAATTGCTCCGTACTCTGGCATAATTGAATGAATAAAAAGACACCTTCCGGTTGGAAGGTGTCTTTTTTATTTAAAAATTGTGGCGAAGCCGTGTATATCATCAACGGTGTAAGCCATGTTAATGATATACCATAGTTTACTATGGATAAAATAATTCCGTTCATAGGAACGAGATTATTTGTGGTAGGATTCGTTGGCGTTGATTTTGTGGGCGCGATAAAACTGTTCTGCTAAAATAACCCGCATCATCTGGTGGGGAAAGGTCATGGGCGAGATGGAAATCCGTCGCTTGCAAAAGTGCTTGATGCGGGGCGCCAGCCCGTGGGAAGAGCCAATAATCAGCACAATTTCGCTGTATCCTTCCGCCGGTAATCCCGCTACCAGCTCGGCCAACCCTTCGCTGGATAAAGGCTTTCCCTCCACGCATAGGGCGATGGGATAGGCTCGGTTAGGCAGTTTTTTTAAAATTTGGTCCGCCTCTTTTTCCAAAGCGGCATCGATCTCCTTTTGACTGGGCTTATCCGAAAGGGGACATTCCGGCAGCTCGATCACATTCCAGCCGCCAAATCGGCCCATTCGCTTGGCATATTCCGCTTCCGCATCTTTCCAATATTTTTCTTTCAGGTTCCCGGTGCAAAGTACCGTGCATTTCATTGTTTATACCTCAATACAGGGGCAGAAAGGCCCGCCCACCTCTAGTTGTACATCTGTAATCCCGTATTGGGCAAAAACGTCTAATGTAGCCATTTTTGCCGTCATAGGAGTGTTGTTGTTGTCGCTTAAATGGGCCAGTACCGCCGTTTTCAAGGAACCTTCCAGGGCCTTTAATGCCAAAAGCGAGGCACAGTCACCATTGGAAAGATGCCCACGCTCGGATCGGATCCGGGCCTGTAATTGGGCCGGGTAGGGGCCAAAGGCCAGCATTTCGGGGTCATAATTGCTTTCCAGAACAATCAGGGAACAGCCGGAAAGGAACTGATTCATATCCGGGGTGATCTTGCCGGTATCGGTCACAAAGCCAATGGCCTTGTCCTCCACCTCAATGCGGTACCCAAAGGATTGGCAAACATCGTGGCAGGTGCGAATGGGTGTGATGGCAAAATCCCCAATCCGGAAAGGTTCCCCTTGGTGGTCAACCCCCTCCACTGCCGCATTGGCCAGGGTACTGCCGCAGGCATAGATGGGGGGATGGGCGTGCTTCAGGATCTGGGGAATCGCTTTAATATGGTCAATATGCTCGTGGGTCAGCAAGATCCCGTCGATCTGTTCCCAGCAGAGGGAGCATTCCTCCAACCGCTTGTTCAGCATCCGGTAACTGACCCCGCAATCGATCAAAATCCCCCGGCCTTGGGAGATCAACACCGCCGCATTGCCCTTGCTGGATGAAAATAAGGAATAAAACTGCGCCATAACTACCTCGTCAATAAAAATTAAAGCGCTGGGTAAAACCCAACGCTTCTATTATAATAAATTTTTAAGAGAAAAGCAACTGTCAAAAAGAACATAGGCCAGGGCGGCTAACAGAAAAAGATCCGGCTGATCCTTGCTGCGAAAAATAATGAACATAATGGCCAGTAACAGCAAATCTTCCCAATCCCCTTGCTTTTTTGGGGTCGTCGTTGCCGGCAAACAAGGGGATTGAGGCGGCTCCGGCTTGGGCTTGCTCTTGGGTTTTGAAGGTTTGGGCGGATAAAGCTGGCCGTCGGATTGCAAATGAATCTCCATCAGAATCCCCCCTTTCGATAAAGTTCCCATAGCCGTAAAAGTCGCAGAATTCGAATGGCTTCCTCCGCCCGGCCCTGACGCTCCGGCCGCAGCCAGGGCTTCAAAGCCGCCAAAAGGGAGCAACGAGGATCAGGCTTTTGGTTCAGATCCCCCATCATCGATGCAACTTTGCCCAGCATTTGGGGATCCAATCCGCCCAGTAGCCCGCTTAAGGGGTCCCCGCCGGAGGAATTCCCATCGGGAGCAGCCCCCAGGACAGAAGAAAGCAAGCCACTCAGCTCTGATCCAGCAGCTCCTTCATCCGCTTTTGAACCTGGGGACTGTTCAGAAAATCCCGGGCATCCTCCCGGTCGGCCAGCCCGTCTACCAGCGTGTGTAAATCCTCACTACGCAAATTCTTCTGGATCGTTTCCATCTGCTCTTTGTTTTGCAAAATGCTTTTCACTTGTTGCTGTTGCTCCGGACTCAGGGCATTGGTGATCTTTTCCAAAAGGGCCCTTTTTTCCTTTTTATCCATTTTTTTGATCTCGTCCATAAAGTTGGGTCCACTCATTAAAATGCTCCTTTCAGAATAGGCTTTTTGTGGATTTCCTATTCCTTTTCTCTTTATTTTATGCTAAAATATTTCTAATGAGAACAAAGGAGAACAGAATGCGCTACATCATTGTTTCTGATACCCACGGTCGGCGGGAACCGATTGAAAAATTATACAAACAGTATCCAAACGACGGTATAATACATTTAGGAGATTATATCAGCGATGCCCGCTGGATGCTGGAGCGAACCCAGGGCCACCCGGTTTATGCGGTAAAGGGCAATTGCGATCCCTATGAACATGGGCCGGAGGAACTGCTCCTGGAACTGTGCGGCAAAAAGGTGCTGCTTTGCCACGGACATCGCTACGGGGTTAAAAGCGGGATTGGACAACTGCTGGTCTACGCCAAGGCCCGGGGCGTGGACGGCGTCTTTTTCGGCCATACCCACACCCCCCTGCTGGAACAGCGGGAGGGGATGCTGGTGATGAATCCCGGTTCCCTGAAAATGGGGGATTACGGCATCATCGAGATTGAAGAGGGAAAACTGAAAGGAGTTCTGCTGAATCAATATGAATAGAGAAGAGGTTATGCGTCAATATAGCCCCCTGGCTTTGGCCTATTTGGGGGATGGGGTTTATGAACTTTATGTACGGAATTATGTGCTTTCCCAGGGGAATCGGCAAAACCATAAACTGCACGAAAAATCCAAACATTATGTCAGTTGTGGCGCCCAGCAGATCTTTTTGGAAAAAATAATGCCCATCCTTACGCAGGATGAGCAAGAGATTGTCCGCCGGGGGCGGAACGCAAAAAGCCATTCTAAGCCTCGTAACGCAGATTTGGGTACATACCATGCCGCCACCGGCTTTGAGGCCCTTTGGGGCTATTTATACCTGGCCGGGGAGCGGGAACGGATGGATCAACTTTTTGAAAGGATTTTAACGGATGAGGAATAAGTCTTATTGGAAATATGTAGGAAGCCTGGCAGTGATGACGCTGGGAGCTTTGCTCTATGGTCTGGGGGTAACGGTGTTTATTAATCCCCATCGGGTTCTTTTGGGCGGGGCCACCGGTTTGGCAACCATTATCAACGTGCTTACCGGGTTGCCTTTGGGAATTATGGTGCTGGCCATCAATCTGCCTTTGCTGGTTCTTTCTTTTTTGATGCTGGGCAAACGCTTCACATTGATGAGTTTTGGGGGCACGCTATTGATCTCTTTGGCAATGGAAGCCACGGCTTGGCTTCCGGCTTTTCAGGGGGAACGGATCCTCTCCACTCTTTGCGGCGCGGCCCTTTCCGGGGCCGGGGCGGCATTGATGTGCGGCCAGGGAATGACCAGCGGCGGCAGCGATCTGGCCGCTTTGTTGCTCCAGAAAAAGTTTCCGGGCATCTCCTTTGGCGGATTGGTGCTGGTGATCGATGGCATGGTAATCCTGGCGGGCGGCCTTCTTTATCGGGAATTGGAAACGGTTCTTTATTCTTTGCTATTGGCCGTGGTCTATACGGTGGTTTTAGATACCTATCTGAAAGGACGCACCGCCGGGCGGTTTGCCTTTATTATCTCGGAAGTTCCCTTGGAAAAACCGATTATGGAAGCAACAGACCATAGTGTGACGATCTTAAAAGGACTGGGCGGCTATACCGGGGAAGAACGGAACGTGCTTTTTTGCGCATTGAACCCCGGGGAAGAACGGTTGCTCCGCCGGATTGTTTATCAGTTGGATCCCAAAGCCTTTATGGTGGTGGGCGAAGCTACCGAAATTTTAGGCTACGGATTTCAGGAATTGAAACACGAGGCGATTAAATGATTGAATATCTGAAAGAATGGGTGGATCTTTCCCCCTTTATCCATACCCCCGCCACAGAGGGGGTGCGTTATAATCCCAAAAAGATCAGCCGGGAGGCTTTTTTGGAACAGGTCCCCTTCGATGTGCGGCCCAATCCTTTGTATGAAAAGGGCTATATTGTGGACGGGGGTGAAACCAACGGCAACCATCCTTATCATCAAGCGGGGCTTTATTATTTTCAGGAACCCAGCGCTATGAGCGCAGTCACCGCTTTGCAACTGAAACCTTCCGACCGGGTCTTGGATCTTTGCGCCGCCCCCGGCTCTAAATCCACTGCAATTGCCGCAGAATTGACCGACGGCCTTTTGGTGGCAAACGAGATCAATGCCAAGCGCGCAAGCGCTTTGCTTTCAAATTTGGAGCGAATGGGGATTTCCCGGGCGGTAATCACCCATACGGATGGGGAACATCTGGCCAAGGCTGCCCCGCAGTATTTTGATAAGGTGCTGATCGATAGCCCTTGCTCCGGGGAAGGGATGTTTCGTAAATATCCCCGGATTCTGGAGGAATGGACCCCGGAACTGGTGGAACTTTGCACCCAGCGTAGCCGTGGCGTTTTGGAAGCCGGCGCCCAAACCTTGAAGCCCGGCGGTAGGTTGGTTTATTCCACTTGCACCTTCAACCCGGAAGAAAACGAAAAAACCATTCTTTGGTTCTTGGAACGCCATCCGGAATTCCGGGTGGTGGAAACAGGCATCCAAGGGGGCGCACCCGGCTTTTTCGGACTGGATCAAGCACGCCGGATCTTCCCCGGCCCCGATGGGGAAGGGCATTTTGTCTGCGCAATGGTCCACACCGGGGAAGGAGAACGAAAGAACCTGCCTACCCTGAAAGGCGAAAAACTGCCGGAGGAAATGGCCTTTTTAAAAAGCGTGGTAAAAGATCCGAAGGGGAATCTGATCCGTCGGGGCAATTTTTGCTATCTGGTGGACGAGGATTTGCCGGAACTGAAGGGACTCCTGGTTTTAAGAGCGGGGATCCAGGCTTTAGAGCAGGTGGGCCGCCAATGGAAACCCGCCCATCATCTGGCTATGTGCTTTCCGAAGGAGCGTTTCTCTTTTTATGAGGAATGCGATTTGCAATTGGCCAATGCCTATCTTCGGGGCGAGGTGATCCCTTCCCGGGGCAAGGGCTTTGGTGTTGCTACTGTGGCGGGAACCCCCATGGGCTGGATCAAATCCAGCAACGGACAAGGGAAAAACCATTATCCCAAAGGTCTGCGCTTATTGAAATAACAAATGTTTTTTCCGGTTTTACTGTCTTTTTGCGAGCAAAAAAATCCCCCTGTCGTAGGTTTATTCTACGTCAGGGGGATTTTCCATATTCGGGATATTTTAGTCGATTTTGATGCTTTCGATTACCTGGGGTTCCAGAGGGGCATCCATAAAGTTGGTTTCAACGGCGGCGATGCGGTCTACCACATCCAGGCCTTCTACCACCTTACCGAAGGCGGCATAGTTGCCATCCAGGAAAAAGCCGTCAGCGTGCATAATAAAGAACTGGCTGCTGGCAGAGTTGGGGTTTTGGGCCCGAGCCATAGAGATCACGCCCCGCTCGTGGCGGATGGGATTCTGGAAGCCGTTAGCAGCAAATTCGCCGGGGATATTCTCGTCGCTGCCGCCCATTCCGTTGCCCAGGGGGTCGCCACCCTGGATCATAAAGCCGCTGATGATGCGGTGGAAGGTCAGGCCGTCATAAAAGCCTTCTTTCACCAGTTTTTCAAAGTTGGCGACGGTCTTGGGGGCCTTATCGGCATAAAGCTCCAGTTTGATCACGCCACCATCCTTCATTGTTAAAGTTACCATTATTTTGTCCTCCTATATAATAATGCTGGTAATAAAGTTAATCAGGCAAAAACTGCCGGTCAGCAGCATTCCTGCATTCAGCCAACCCACCTTGATTTGCTGTCCCAGGGTCAGCCCCCGGGCGCCTTGGGTGGCGGTTTTCAATTTATTGATACTCAGAATCAAAAGGACAAGCCCACAGAAAGCCAGAATGTAATTGGCGGTGGAATAAACACCGCCCAGCATCTGCCAAAGGTCAACAGACCCGGTGGGTTCCTTCAGGTTATTTGTTATATCCATCAGGAAGGGCGCCACAATGGAACCGGTAAAGTTAATGATCATATGCATCAGGATCGTGTGGCGGATTCGCCCGGTGCGGATATAGATGAAACTGAAAAACATTCCCAGCATGGCCGCATAGAAAAATTGATAAAAGTTTCCGTGAACCAGCCCAAAGATCAGGCCGCCGGTCAGGATTGCAAAGGCTTCGCTGTAGGGCAATAAGCGGTCCACCAAAATTTTGCGGAACAGCAATTCTTCAAAAATGGGTGCCGCAATCACAATAACACCAAAGGTCATCAAAGGCGAAAATTCGCTGATTTGTTGGCTCACCAGATCAGAAACAGCGCCGCCCTTCAATTCTTCGATCCGGGCGATTAACAGATTGGAAATCAAGCCACCCAGAAGCACCAGGAAGAAGGATATGGCCAAAAAGCCCGTCCAGCCGGATAAGCCAAGTTTTTTCTTTTGGGGCTTTTCTTTGGGCATCCCGATCAGCAGACACGCCACCAAGGGAACCCCTAAAAGATAAGCGGGCGCAGTTTGCAAAATCCATTGGAACCATTCCTGACGGTGAACTTCCGGGAAGAAGGTAGAGCAGCCCCAGCTCAGGGCCGTTTGCAGCAGAGAAACAAAGATCAGATAAATGAACAGGGCAAATCCTAAACGGCTGAGGGTTCGGCGCTCTTTCCGTTCCGCTTGCCTGATCGGATCGATCGGGGGGTAAGGATTATAATATCCTTGATTTTGAGGAGAAAATTGTTCCATTTCACTCGATCCTTTCTAAATATTACCCTTATTTTACCACTTTCCCGGCCTTAATGCAATAAAACTATGAGGAATTCACAAAAAGTTAAAAGGGAACAAGTTTTTGGAGATTTAAAAGGCCCTTTTTTCAAAAAGGGCCTTTTATGGGATTCGGGGCGAAGTCCCGATTATTCAATGGGTTTCAGGTTCCAGATGTTTTCTGCATATTCGGTCACGGCCCGGTCGGAGGCGAAGATGCCGGCCTTGGCGATATTCACCAGGCTCATTCCGTTCCAACGGAGGGTATCGCCATAGATTTCGTTGATCCGGGTCTGGGCATCCTTATAGGCGTTAAAATCTGCCAGAACCATATAGGGATCGGGGCCGATCAGATAGCGGACGATGGATTCAAAGTTTTTACCGCCGATGCCATCCCGAAGAATGGAATCCAACAGTTCCCGCATATGGGGATCGTTGCGGTAAAGCTGATCCGGATGGTAGCCGTCCCGTTTCCAGGCGTTCACCTCCGGGGTGGTCAGGCCAAAGAGGAACATATTTTCGTCCCCCACCTGTTCGTGGATTTCCACATTGGCGCCGTCCAGGGTACCGATGGTCAGGGCGCCGTTAATCATAAACTTCATATTGCCGGTGCCGCTGGCTTCCTTGCCGGCCAGAGAAATCTGCTCGCTCACTTCGGCGGCGGGCATCAGAATTTCGGCCACAGAAACCTTATAATCTGCCAGGAATACCACCTTCAGCATATCGTGGATGGCGGGATCGTTGTTGATCATATCCCCCAGGGCGCAGATGAAGCGGATGATCTCCTTGGCCATAATATAGCCGGCCGAGGCCTTGGCACCGAAGATAAAGGTGTGGGGCTGAATGGTGAGCCCTTCGTATTTGATCCGGCGATAGAGGTCGTAAATATGCAAAGCGCAGAGCAACTGACGCTTATATTCGTGAAGCCGCTTGGCCTGCACATCAAAGATGGAATCGGGGTTCACCTTGATACCGGCGGAATGCTCAATATATTTGGCCAACCGCAGTTTATTTTGCCGCTTGATTTCGGGCAGGCGCTTCAGAACAGATTCGTCATCCTTGAAGGCCATCAGTTTTTCCAGCTCGGCTCCGTTGTTCACAAAGCCATCGCCGATCAACTCTTTTAAGAGATCGGTGAGCCAGGGGTTGCTTTGGCAAAGCCAGCGGCGATGCACGATGCCGTTGGTTACATTGGTGAGCTTGCCGGGGAAGATATCGTGATAATCCTTGAAAAGATCCACTTTCAAAATTTCGCTGTGCAGGGCAGAAACGCCGTTAACGCTGTAGCAGCAGGCCACGCAAAGATTGGCCATCCGCACCATTCCCTCGCCGATCACCGCCATCTGGTCAATCACACCCCGCTTTTCGGGATGATTGTTATAAACATCCTCGCAGAAGCGGCGGTTGATTTCTTTCACAATGGTGTAGATTCGGGGCAGGCGGCCGCTGAAGAGATGGATGGACCATTTTTCCAGAGCCTCGCTCATTACGGTATGGTTGGTGTAGGCCAGGGTACGGCAGGTAATATCCCAGGCTTTGTCCCAGGAATAGCCGTGGTCGTCCATCAGAAGGCGCATCAGCTCGGGAACGCAGAGAGCGGGGTGGGTATCGTTGATATGCACCACCACCTTATCAGCAAGGTTATCCAGGGTTCCGTACTTTTTCAGGTGATCCTGCAGAATGTTCTGCAGAGAGGCGCTGACAAAGAAGTACTGCTGGCGCAGACGCAGATTTTTGCCCTCCTCATGATCGTCGGCAGGGTAGAGGACGCGGGAAATGGCTTCCGCCTTGGCATCCCCCTCGCAGCTCTTGAGGTACTCGCCCCGGGAGAAGAGGGACATATCGAAGTTCTCCAGACTCTTGGCGCCCCAAAGCCGCAGCTTATTGACGATCTTGGAATCGTAGCCGGAGATCATCAGATCATAGGGGACTGCCAGGACCTTATAGTAGTCCTTATGAACGGTTTTCAGTCCATCGTCACTCCAGAGCTCTTCCACCTGACCATCGAAATGGATCTCCTGGGCTTCGTCCGGGCGGGGGACCAGCCAGCCGCCGCCCAGCTCCAGCCAGTTATCGGGGAATTCCATCTGCCATCCATCGATGATGACCTGGCGGAAGATGCCGAATTCATACCGAATGGAAAAACCGGTGGCGGGATAGTTGCAGGCGGTCAGAGAATCCAGATAGCAGGCAGCTAAGCGCCCGAGACCGCCGTTGCCGAGACCTGCGTCCGGCTCCATCTCGTAGAGCTGCTCCAGATCCACATTCATCTCCTGGAGAACGGCGCGGACACCATCTTCCATTCCCAGGTTGTAAAGATTATTTTTAAGGGAGCGACCAATGAGAAACTCCATGGACATATAGTAGACCTTTTTGCTTTCCTGGCGCGCTACTTCCTTGGATGCAGCTTTGCGACGGCGCTGAAGCTCCGCCAGCACCATGCTGACAACGCTTTCGTACATCTGCCGGACTGTCGCATCCTCTGCGTCGCAGGCGAACTTCGCTGCGACTGCAGCTTGAATTTTTTCTTTGATTTCCTGTTGGGTCATTGTTTGCTTTTTTCTCCTTGTTATAAAGACTGATAAAGTTCCTGATAGGCGATGACGCTGGGCCCCCAGCTATAGTCACCTTCCATAGCGTTCTTTTGGGCTTGGATAAAGTTTTCTTTATCCTTGAAAAGCTCCATGGAGCGCCAGAGGGCGTTTGAGAAGTCCTCGGCGTTGAAGGTCTGGAAGGTAATGCCGCGTCCAGTTCTGTCCGCGGGGTTATAGGGCAGGACAGTATCCGCCAGCCCGCCGGTGGTATGGACGATGGGCAGGGTGCCGTATCGCATGGCGATCATCTGCGCCAGCCCGCAGGGCTCGAATTCGCTGGGCATCATGAAGAAGTCACAGCCGGCGTAGATCCGCTGAGCAAGACCAGCGTCGAAGGCGAGGATCACACGAAGGGTGCCGGGATGCCGCTCTGCCGCTTCCCGGAGGCACTGCTCGTACCGGGCGTCGCCGGTGCCGAGGATCACGACCTGCACCTGCTGGCTTGCCAGCCAGTCCAGCTTGGCAGCGACCAGGTCCATCCCTTTCTGGTGGGTCAGCCGGGTCACCATGCCGAAGAGGGGGACCTCATCGGTAACAGCCAGTCCCAGCTCCTCCTGCAGAGCGTTTTTATTTTTGACCTTTAATTCCAGGGTCTCTGCTGAATAGTTTTGGGCGATGCGCTGGTCGGTGGCGGGGTCAAAGAGATCGGTATCGATGCCGTTGAGGATCCCGGAGACCTTCCAGGCACGTGCCTGCAAAATATGCTCCAGCCCGCAGGACTTAGGGGGCGTCATGATCTCCTGCGCATACCGCTCCGATACGGTAGTCACCCGGGTGGAGCACTCAATGGCGCCCTTCATCAGGTTGATGCAGTTATCGTAGTACAAGAGCGGCTTGACCTCCTCGCCCAGCCCGAAGATGTTGCCCAGCTGGTAGGGGTCGTATTTACCTTGAAATTCGATATTATGAATGGTATAGACTGTGCGGATGCCGCCGTAGCCCGGGCGGTCCCGGAACTGCGTATCCAGCAGCACCGGCAGGAGCCCGGTATGCCAGTCGTTGCAGTGGATGATGTCGGGGTAAAAATCGATCTGCGGCAGGCACTCTAAAATGGCACGAGAGAAGAAGGCGAAGCGTTCGCCATCGTCAAACTCGCCGTAGGGCTGGGGGCGGTTGAAATAGTATTCATTATCCAGGAGATAATAGGTTACGCCCTCCACCTGCGCCTCGAAAATCCCGCAGTATTGGCAGCGCCAGGCGTTATTAAAATAAAAGGAGGTGCGCAAGGTGCATTGCTCCTTCAGTTTCTCGGCGATGGAGCCGTAGAAGGGCAGGATCACCCGGACATCGTCCCCAGCGCGGCAGAGCGCCTTGGGTAGCGCACCCGCCACATCGCCCAGACCCCCCACCTTGATAAAGGGGGCGGCTTCGCTTGCAGCGTAAAGAATTTTCATGGTTTATACCTTCTTACCTTTACCGATGACGAAGGGTAGCGCCGGTGCACCGCACATCTCGCAGCCCTCGCTCACGGTCACATTCTTATCGGCGATGGTGCGGCAGACCTTGGCGTTCTTGCCCACCACGCTCATTTGCATTAAAACGGAATCTTCCACAACAGCGCCTTCTTCCACAGTGACCCCGCGGAAGATGACAGAGTTTTTGACAGTGCCTTTGATGACGCAACCGTCGGCGATGAGGCTGTTTTCCACAATGGCATGATAGTCATACAGCGTGGGAACAGAGTCCTTGACTTTGGTATAGACCGGACGGTCCGCAGGGAAGAGATCTGTTCTCAGTTCCGGTTTTAGCATATCCATACTGGCAGCAAAATAATCCTCTACTGTCCGGATGATGCGGGCATAGCCGGCATGGTGATAGGCGAAGATCCGATGGGTCTCCAGGTTCTTCTGAATCAGTTCTCGATTCATGTTAGTATAATCGTTATTGTCCGCTTCGTCAAGGAATTCCAGCAGATCTTTTTTATGCATAACATAGGTGCCCAGAGCAAAATTGCGGGGGTCCGCAGTGAGCTCATGGAGATAGGTGATGCTTTCGATCCGCCCTTCCGCATTGGGATGGACCATCATTTCGCCCACTCCGGCAGGGATCTCGCCATAGGACATGGTCAGATAAGCATCGTTTTTCAGGTGCGCGTCGATCAGCGCCTCCATATCGATATTGGCAACCGTCCCGCCAAACGCCATCACCACCAGCTCGTGGCGCTGGTCGGCGATAAAGCCTTTGACTGCCCGGAGGGCATCCAGCCGTCCGCGGACCAAAACAGAATGTTCCGGTCTGGAGAGGGGGGAGAGGACCTTAATGCCGCCCTTGCGGCGGTTGAGATCCCAGTCCTCACCGCTGCTCATATGGTCGATCAAGGAGCCGTAGTTTTCCTTACAGATGACGCCGATATCCTCGATACCGGCGTTGACCATGCCGGAAAGGGCGAAGTCAATGGTACGGTATCTGCCCGCGAAGGGTAAGGCGGCGGGGGTGCGGGATTGGGTCAGCTCATTTTTGGGAGTGTTTTCGCTGTAATGGTCGCAAAAGATAATACCGAGCGTTTTCATATTATTTGCCCTCCTTCACCGTATTGGGCTTGATCATTTCCGTGGGTCGGACCACCTGACCGGATTTGACCACCGCGCCGGAGCCGACTACCGCAATGCCCCATTCGCCGTCGTGATAATGCTCCGGCTCGGCACCGATCACTGCACCATCCTCGATGACTGCATCGGAGGCGATGATGGCGTATTTGATGGTGCAATTCTTGCCGATCTTAGCGTTCTGCATCACCACTGCTGAGTTGAGGGAGGTGCCGTCATCGATGGAAACGCCGTTGAAGAGCACGCTGTACCAAAGGCTGCAGCCGGAAAGGGTGCAGTTTTCGGTGACCATCGATTCGCCGATCTGAACATCTTTGCCGATGTACTGCGGCATTAGGTTATGGTCATGGCGGGCATAGATCCGCCAGGTAGGATCGGAAAGGTTGAGGGGGATGCGGGGATTCAAGAGGTCCATATTTGCCTCCCAGAGGCTCTCAATGGTTCCCACATCCTTCCAGTAGCCCTCAAAGGGATAGGCAAACATCCGCTCGCCGGCGGCGAGCATCTTGGGCAGGACGTCCTTGCCGAAATCCTTGGAACTTTGGGGATCGGCTTCATCCTCGATGAGGTATTTGCGCAGTTTCTCCCAGGTGAAGATATAAATTCCCATGGAAGCCCGGTCGCTTTTGGGATGGGCGGGCTTCTCCTCGAATTCATAGATGCAATCATCGTCGTGGGCGTTGATGATGCCGAATCGGCTTGCCTCCTCGATGGGGACCTGCAGGGTGGCGATGGTGGCATCGGCGCCCTTTTCCTTATGGAACGCCAGCATCCGGCTGTAGTCCATCTTATAGACGTGATCGCCGGAGAGGATCAGGACATACTCCGGATCGTACTTTTCTATGAACTGGATGTTCTGATAGATGGCGTTGGCGGTACCGGCATACCATTCACCGGTGGAGCCGGAAACATAGGGGGGCAGGATGTGAACGCCGCCGTGCATCCGGTTGAGATCCCAGGGCTGACCATTGCCGATATAGGTATGTAGCTCCAGGGGGCGGTACTGGGTCAGCACGCCCACGGTATCGATCCCGGAGTTGGTGCAGTTGGACAAGGGAAAATCGATGATCCGGTATTTGCCGCCGAAGGGGACAGCGGGCTTTGCCATCTCCTGAGTCAGTACATAAAGGCGGCTGCCCTGTCCGCCTGCCAGCAGCATCGCCAGCATTTCTTTTCTTTTCATGATCTGCTCCTCTCGTTTTTGGTTCTGTAACTGTAATAAGTGGCGGAGAAGGGGGGGATGTGCAGATTGGCGGAGTATTCAAAGCCGTGGAAGGGCTTTTCCACCACGCTGATCCGCTTTTTAAAGCGATCCTCGCCGCCGAACCGAGCTTCATCGGAGCAAAGACGTAGGGTCAATGTACCTGCTTCGGGAAGCCCTAAATTATAATTTATGAGGTCGTATTCCGAAAAATTCACTACCGCCAGGATGGTCTCTTTTTTGCCTTTTCGGAGGAAGGCAAGGACGCAGTTATTGGTATCGTCCAGAGAGATCCATTCAAATCCCTCCCAGCTTGTATCCTGCTCCCAGAAGGCAGGACGGGCGGTATAGAATCGATTCAGTTCTTTCACATAACTTTGAAGTTGCCGATGGGGCTCATAGTCCAAGAGCAGCCAGTCCAGACCCTGCTCTTCGTTCCATTCGATGAACTGCCCGAATTCTCCGCCCATAAAGAGCAGCTTTTTGCCCGGGTGCGCCATCATATAGCCGTAGTAGGCCTTGAGATTGGCGAATTTCTCCTCGTAGGTGCCGGGCATTTTGGAGATCAGCGAGCATTTACCGTGGACCACCTCGTCGTGGGAAAGGGGGAGGATATATTTTTCCGAGTAGGCATAGGTCATGGAGAAGGTCAGTTTATCCTGCATCCCATGCCGGAAGAGGGGCGGCTCCTTCATATACTGCAAAGAGTCGTTCATCCAGCCCATATTCCACTTGAAGTCGAAGCCCAGTCCGTCGAAGTCGGTGCCGGTCACATGGGGCCATGCGGTGGACTCCTCCGCGATGGTGATGGCGCCCGGAAAAGAGGCGTGAACCTCATAATTGAGTTTCTTTAAAAGCTCCACCGTTTCTAAGTTACCGGCTTCGCCGTACTGATTGGCGCTCCACTCACCGTCCTGCTTGCCGTAGTTGCGGTAGAGCATGGACGCCACCGCGTCTATCCGGAGTCCGTCAATATGGTAGTTTTCCAGCCAATTACAGGCGCTGGAGATGAGGAAGCTGCGTACCTCCGGGCGTCCGTAGTCAAAGATGCGGGTGCCCCAGTCCGGGTGGTCCCGCATGAGGGGGTCGGTGTATTCATAGCAGATGCCGCCGTCGAACTCAAAAAGTCCTGCCGCATCTCGGGGGAAATGAGCGGGCACCCAGTCCATGATGACGCCGATGCCCCGCCTATGGCAGCGGTCGATCAGTTCCATCAGCTGATGGGGCGTACCGTACCGGGAGGTGGGAGCAAAATAGCCCATCACCTGATAGCCCCAGGATTTATCAAAGGGATATTCGCTGAGGGGCATCATCTCAATATGGGTATATCCCATCTCGCATACATAGTCTAAGAGGCGGTCTGCAATCTCGGTATAGGTGAAATAATTGCCGTCCTCCTTCAACTGCCAGGAGCCTAAATTCATTTCATAGATGTTCATGGGGCGGCGGCTTAAGTCGGACTTTGCCCGTTTTTTCATCCATTCTGCGTCCTGCCATTGGTAACCTGAGGGGTCGTAAAGTTTGGAGGCGGTATCCGGGCGAAGGGCGAAGTGGTTTGCGTAGGGATCCGCTTTATAGAGGGTATCTCCTGAGGGGGTGCCGATGGCGTATTTATAGGCGTCATAGATGGAAAGACCTTCTATGGTCACTTCCCAGACGCCCCGGTCATCGGTTTTTGCCAGCGGGACTGCAGAAATGTCCCACCCGCAAAAATCTCCTACCAGCGATACCCATCTTGCGTGGGGCGCCCACACCCGAAAGACCCATGCCCCATTCTCCAATCGGTGGCTGCCGAAATAGCGGTGAGCGCGGAAATTATTTCCGGTGAAAAAGAGATCTTTAGGGAAGATATTCGGATCCATTTTACACCACTCCTTTTAGATTAACTTACTATAAGTTATTATAACTCATTTTATAGAAAAGTGACAGCGATTTTTGCCGAAACTCTAAAAATCCATTAATTGCATAAAACGCAGCATCCATTTTTGGATATTTTTTACAATTTATAGATCTTAAAAACAAAAAAATTGTAACAAACGCTAAAGAATTGCCGTTTTCCTCTTGACAACAAAGAGAAAATGCATATCATATAGATATGGTTCATTTTAATAGCAGAAAAATTGAATATAAGCGTCCCTTCGGTGCGGTACGGGCGGGTGAGCCGCTCTTTTTGAGGTTGGAATTGCGGGAGGAGCCGGTCTGCCGGCGGGTGAAAGCCATCTTCCGGTATGAGACCGGCGAGACCGAGACCGGGTATCTGGAAAGAGAGGGGGAGACCCAGATCTTTTCAGGAACTTTGCGGCTGGAAACAGTGGGGCTTTGTTTTTACCGGTTTGAGGCAGAAAAGGAAGACGGAACATTGCTTTTTATCGGTACCTCAGACGGTGTCTGTGCCAAAATAGGGGATTGGTTGCCGGAATGGCGGCTGACCGTCTATGAGCGGGACTTCGAGACTCCCCAGGAGCTGGGGGGTGGCGTCTGGTATCAGATTTTTCCCGATCGTTTCTATAAAGGGGAGATGGCTCCGCCTCGCCCGGCGAAGGGACCGCGTATCTATCATGAGACTTGGGCGGAGCGTCCGCTCTTTGTCCAGGACCGCCCGGATTTCCGGGGCAATGATTTTTTCGGTGGCAATTTAGCCGGTATCCGGGAAAAATTGCCCTACTTAAAGGAGCTGGGAGTGGACCTCATCTACCTGAACCCCATTTTCGAAAGCGGGGAAAACCATCGCTACAGTACCGCGGACTATGAGCAGGTGGACCCGCTCTTAGGTGAAAACAGTGACTTCGAATCCCTCTGCCAAGCGGCGAAAAGGGAAGGGATCCGCATCGTCCTGGACGGCGTCTTTTCCCATACCGGCGCGAATAGTAAGTATTTCAATCGGGAGGGACTTTATCCCGATGTGGGGGCGTATCAGAGTCCGGACTCGCCCTACTACCATTGGTATCATTTTATTGAATATCCCCAAAAATATGATTGCTGGTGGGGATTTGATTCTCTGCCCTGCGTGGATGAGCTGGCACCAGACTTTATGGAATACATCAACGGGGACCGGGGTATC
>JAZOXD010000237.1:0-2161 GCA_045659565.1 Eubacteriales bacterium
GAATAAGGGCAGCAAGGATAAGATCCGGGTAACCGTTGATACCGAAAATTACCGCTCCAAGCGGATCCGTACTCTGCAGGCTCTGGCCGAAAAGAATGCGGAAAAGGCTTTGAAGTATAAGCGGAATATCACCATGGAACCCATGAGCGCCTATGAGCGGCGGATCATCCACGCCACCCTCACCGGCCGTGATCGCATCACCACCTATTCTGTTGGCAGCGAACCCAAGAGAAGAGTTGTGGTTTCTTATAAAAAGTAATCAGAAAGAGACCGGCATTGCCGGTCTCTTTTTCCTTATATTTTGATCGAATTTTTGCGGGACGATCCTACCAAGCACCCTTGTTATTAATTGCCTGTTTTATCAGAAATCCGGGTGGGCGTTTATGCCCGGATTTCCGTTAGCGGGATGGGGGGTTCCGTAAAACCCCTATTGGGGGGTGGCGTCCGCTGACTCTGCGGAAAAAAATCCACCCTTCGGGCGATTTCTTCCACCTTTGCGGCTGATGGGGGTTCCCGGGAGCTGTCAATAAAAATATTGAAACTCTGTTTATTTTATAGTATAATAAAATGTAAAGATTAATTATTTTGAGGTTTCACCATGAGTAACACCATCTGCGCCATTGCCACCGCCGCGGCCACCGCGGCTTTAGGGGTGCTTCGGGTCAGCGGGCCCGAGGCCTTTGATTTGGTCTGTCCGCTTTTAAAAACCAAGGCCGGCAAGCCGGTGGAACCCACCCCGAACCGGGCGGTTTATTGCCGCATCGAAAAAGATGGGGAACTCTTCGACGAAGCGGTGGCCACCTTTTATCAGGGCCCCCGTTCGTACACGGGGGAGGATACGGTGGAACTTTCCTGCCATGGCGGGCTTTATGTATTGCGGAGCGTTTTGGATCTGCTGCTGCGGCAGGGTTGCCGCTTGGCGGAGGCCGGCGAATTTTCCAAACGGGCCTTTTTGAACGGAAAACTGGATCTGATCAAGGCCCAAGCGGTGATCGACCTGATCGAAGCCACCAGCCGGGCAGAGCAGAAAAATGCCCTTTCCCAATTGGGGGGCCATCTTTCCCAACAAATCAGCGCCCTTTACGACCGTCTGGTGGATCTGAATCTGGGCCTTTTGGCCTATGTGGACTTCCCGGAGGAGGTGGATGCCCCCGAGGAGGATACTCTGGCAGAGCTGAATGCAATTTCCGATCAACTGGAGGCATTGATCCAAGGCGGCCATAGCGGCAGCCTGATCCGGGAAGGGCTGCAGATCGCCATTGTGGGCGCACCCAATGTGGGCAAAAGCACGTTGATGAACCGGCTTTTGGGGTATGACCGCAGTATCGTTTCCGATATCCCCGGCACCACCCGGGATCTGGTAAGCGAAGGCCTGCAATTGGGCGGGCTGAAATGTCGTATCGCCGATACCGCCGGAATCCGGGAGACCGCCGATGTGATTGAACAACAGGGCGTGACCATCGCCAAGCGGGAAGCGGAAAGCGCAGGCTTGGTTTTTGCGGTGTTTGATGGTTCCCGCCCCCTGCCCCAAGACGATAAAGAGGTGGCCGATGCCTACGGCAACCACCGGAACCTGGCCATCATCAATAAGGGCGACTTGAAACAATCAATTGACGATTCGTATATTCAAAATAAATTTAAACACATTGTATATATTTCTGCCAAAGACGGCGATGGTTGTGCCGCTCTGGACGAATGGGTCAAGACCCATTATTCGGTGGAGGATGCCCAGGCCCAAGGGGTGATCACCTCCGCCCGGCAATTGCAACGGTTGTTGATGGGCAAACAATTGGTGGATCAGGCCATAGCGGGGCTGGAGCAGGGCTTTACCCCGGATCTGATCTCTTTGGATATTACCGAGGCGGCCAGTGCCGTGGGCGAGGTCACGGGACAAACCGTTACGGATGAAATGATTGATAAGATTTTTGAACGCTTCTGCGTAGGAAAATAAGCTGCTTATAAAATACAAAACAGGAAAATAGAACGAAGGATAAATGAATAAATATTTTGTTGAAAATTTAGATATCGCCGTCATCGGCGCCGGCCATGCGGGCATCGAGGCGGCTTTGAGTGCTGCCCGGCTGGGCTGTAAGGTGGGAATCTTCACCATCTGTCTGGATGGGGTGGGCAATATGCCTTGTAACCCGGCTATTGGCGGTAC
>JAZOXD010000238.1:0-2283 GCA_045659565.1 Eubacteriales bacterium
CTGATCACCTTGAAGGAAGGCGCCGGCCTTACCGCTACCAAGAATGATATTACCGGCAATCCCCATAACTTTGATATCAAAGAGATGGAAGCTGCTGTGATCCCCAGTTGTCTGGATTCCGTTGCTGTGGCTGTCATTAACGGTAACTATGCCATCAACGCCGGTCTGAAGGTGAAGGATGCCCTGGCTGTGGAAGATAAAAATTCCGAAGCCGCCGAAACCTATGCCAATATCCTGGTGGTGAAGGAAGGCAACGAAGAAAAAGCCGGTATCATCGCCCTGCTGGAGTGCCTGCAGAGCGAAGCCGTAAGAACCTTTATTGATTCCAAGTATGAAGGCGCCGTTGTGGCAAAATTCTAAAATCATTCATAAAAATAGGAGCCGATCTTTCAGGATCGGCTCCGTTTTTTTTACTTTAAAAATTCCATCAGGTGATCTTCCGTAATGCCCAAAGCCCGGGTGGTGGGTTCGGTGTTGAAAATGTTCTTCATGGAATTGGGGCTGTGGGCATCGCTGCCCGGGGTGAATTTACAACCGCAATCTTTGGCAATTTTCAACATTGCCAACATTTGGGGGTAATTACATTCCCCGTTGATCTCTAACCCCACCCCTAAGGCGGCGGCCTTTTTAAATAACCGTTCAAAGGTATCGGGTGAGATTTGTTCCAGCATAGCCGCCGTGTATTCGGCATACCCAACGGGTTGGAAGGGATGGGCGATGGAAACGGGGGTGGTCTTCAGAATTTCATGTAATTCGGGGTGATCCAGCAGGGAATCAAAACTATCCACCAAAAATTCCGCCAGATAAGCGGGCCATTGGGTAAAGGGCTCTTTAAAGAAGGGGCGCAAGGCAGGTTCCCGCAGGGCGTCCACCCAGGAATCGGCCTGGTTACGGCTCATTCCGGGGATCTTCATCAGGTCTTCCTTCAGGCGTTCCCGCGCTTCCGCCATAGGGGCGGGATCGTCCATAACAAAATTCACCATATGCACGTGGCTGTGGGGAATCAGCAGATAATCCAATTTCTTTGCCCCTTGGGCGCTCATCCCCAAGGTTTTGCTTCTGCCGCAATATTCCGTTTCTGCGCCGATCAGCACTTTCACCCCCCGGGTATCGGCGGGGATCTGGTTTTTGATCTGCATACTGAATTCCAGGGTCTGTTTATGATACCAACTGCTGGCTCCTTCTACCCGTGCATCCCAGATATGGTTGGCAAAGCCAATGGTTTTTAAGCCCAGTTCCGCCGCCTTATAAATTTGATTTTCTGCAGTGGCGGCACGGTCCTTGGAACAGTTGGAAAGGTAGTTGTGAATGTGAACGTCGCAATAAGCTTTCATTTTGTTGCGCCCCCTTGTTTATTTGGCTTTATTATAACGCACCCTCTTGGGAATTGCAAATATTTTGAACTTTTTTGCGTATTTTTAAATATTGATTTTTAGGATGGATTATTATACAATGGTGATATCAATAAAACTTTGGAGGGAAAATGATGGTTGATTTAAGATTAGAATATCCCCGCCCCCTGCTGGAGCGAAAAGATTGGCTTTGCCTCAACGGCCAATGGGAATTTGAAATGGATAACCAGGAAGTGGGCGTCTTTAAGGAATATTGGAAGCGGGAGCATCTGGATGGCGCCATTACCGTGCCCTATTGCCCCGAAAGTGAGCTTTCGGGTGTGGGGCATAAGGATTTTATCAACTGCGTTTGGTACCGCAAGGCATTCACCCTGCCCCAAAGCTTTCAGGGCAAGCGCACCCTTCTGCATTTCGGGGCGGTGGATTATATGGCTACCGTTTATGTGAACGGCCATAAGGTGGGTAGTCATAAGGGCGGCTACACTCCCTTCTTCTTTGATATTACTGACCGCCTGACCGATGGTGAAAACGTTCTGGTGGTTCGGGCAGAGGATCACCTGCGGGAGTGGAAGCAACCCTCCGGTAAGCAAAGCAAGGAACTTTTTTCCCGGGGCTGCAGTTATACCCGAACCACCGGCATTTGGCAGACCGTTTGGCTGGAACCGGTGGAACCTGCCCATATTCTTAACTATCGCAGTTATCCCGACGTAACCAACGGGCAGGTGACCCTGCAGGTACAGGTAACAAAACCTGCCTTGGGCAAGACCCTGAAAGTTAAGGCATCCTATGAAGGTAAGCCCATGGGCGAAGCCTCTGCCTTGGTGCAGGGAAATGCTGTGAACGTTACCGTTCCTTTGCAGGAAAAACACCTTTGGGGGCTTGGGGCAGGCAGAATGTATGATCTGGGACTTACCCTGGTCGAGGGTCGGGC
>JAZOXD010000239.1:0-4911 GCA_045659565.1 Eubacteriales bacterium
GAAAGCGGCAGATGCGGGGTGTTTCTATTTCCGGGAGATGAGCCTGGGGCTCCGCCTCCTTTTGGGCTAACTCCCGCTTCAGTTGCTTGATCTCCTGGGATTTACTTCCCAACAAACCAAGGGCCATAAAGCCACCGCAAACCGTTACATACCAAAGTACGCTCATTTCGTTCATCTCCTTTTTTCTTGCTTTGATGGCTTCATTATACAAGAGGAGATGTCCAATAAACCGGACTTGAATGGGCTTTTTAGAACTTTTTTTAATTTTTAACCCCCTCTGCCTCCCTTTGATGAGGGAGACGGAGGGGGCTGATTTTATGACAAGAAATTCAGAATCATCTGCAGGTTTTCATCGGAATATTCGATTTCGGCGGAATAGAGCCGGGCCAATTCTGCCAAAGGCTCCCCGGTAAGAGAATGAAGGGTGGCGATGAGCCACACGCTCAGGGCGGCGAATTTTGTTCGTTGTTGAAGGTTCCCTTCCCAAAGGCCATCGGCCAAGTGGCGATAAATAAAATAAACCGCCAGTTGTTCCAGGGGTTTTTCCTGCCCCGGGGGCAGGAGCCATTGATCGGCGTTTTGCAGTTTTTCCAAAAAAGCGGCCCAGGCGGGTTCCAGGCGCTCTAATTTCAAGTAAAAAGCGGCCCAAGCATCAGGGTTGCCATCGGGGATGGGCAGGCGTTCCGCCAAGGGCAGAACGGAATTTTGAAGAGTCTCGAGGATTTTTTGTCGATAGGCGAAAAATGCCGATTCTTCGGGGGTGGGGTTCTTGTGGCCTGATTCCAAAGAAACCAACCGGAAGGGTTCGGTTTGCTCCAGAATCAAGCGAGCGGCTTCCTCGCAACAGAGCCCCAAGCCCATTTCTGTTCGATCGGAGAAAAAGTTACGGAATCGTGGATGATCCTTGCAGATATTGCAAAGGCTATCCTCCCCCAATTCCCGATAAATTTCGCATAGTTCCCGTTGATCCAAAAAAGGGCAACGCTCCCCTTCCCCCAATCGAAAGCAGGCTTCTTCGCCGTTTTTCAGGATATTGGCCCGCAGTTTTACCCCCAAGGGACCGGGAACGGCATCATAACGGTTCAGGCTTTGGGGGTCGATCTCAATTTCCCAACCAATGCAGCAGCTATGGCGGCATTGATCGGCTATGCATTTGAATTTTTGATAATAATGTGGTACTAAAATCATAATCTTATAAATTTTCCCGGGAGAAAACCTCCCGGGAAATTTGGTTTGTTCATTTGTTAGTTATTCAAAAAGTCCTTCAGCTTACGGCTGCGGCTGGGGTGACGCAACTTACGCAGAGCCTTGGATTCGATCTGCCGAATCCGCTCACGGGTTACATCAAATTCCTTGCCCACTTCTTCCAGGGTGCGCTGGCGGCCATCCCGCAGCCCGAACCGCAGTTCCAACACCTTGGCTTCACGGGGAGTCAGGGTGCCCAGCACCTCTACCAGTTGTTCCCGCAGCATAATCTGGGAGGTAGCCTCCACAGGGGCGGGGATATCATCATCGGGGATAAAATCGCCCAGATGGCTATCTTCCTCTTCACCGATGGGGGTTTCCAGAGAAACGGGGTCCAACGCGATCTTCAAAATCTCGCGCACCTTTTCTTCCGGCTGGTTAATCTCCCGGGCAATCTCTTCGCTGGTGGGATCCCGACCAAGTTCCTGAAGCATCTGACGGGAGACCCGCATTACACGGTTGATGGTTTCTACCATATGGACGGGGATCCGGATGGTTCTGGCCTGGTCCGCAATGGCACGGGTGATGGCCTGACGGATCCACCAGGTGGCGTAGGTGGAAAATTTATAACCCTTTTCGTAATCGAATTTTTCCACGGCCTTGATCAGACCCAGGTTTCCTTCCTGAATCAGATCCAGGAAATGCATTCCACGACCCACATAACGCTTGGCGATGGAAACCACCAGCCGCAGGTTGGCCTCGGAAAGGCGCTTTTTGGCCCGGTCGCCGGCCTTGATATCCTTGCTGAAGGCGGCCAGTTCTTCTTCGCTGAAGGCATCGGGCAGGGTTTCCAGAATCATTTCTTCCTCTTCGGTAAATTCCTGACCGTCCTTGCCGCGACGTTCCATCAGATCCAGCAGTTGCTGAACCTCTGCGCCCCGCAGCATCTTTTTAGCCAGTTCGATTTCTTCCTCGCCGCTGAGCAGAGGAACCTTACCAATCTCCTTCAGGTAAACCTTAACGGGATCGTCCACGATGGTCTGTTCGCCGGGTTCCACGGGGGTGGATTCTTCGTCCAACTGGGGTTCTTCCACAATCTCGGCAATGCGGGAGATATCCTCCATATCATCCACGGAATCTTCGATAATCTCCACGCCGGCTTCTTCCAACAGATCGTACAGTTTTTCAATCTGTTCGGGCTCCATTGCCACTTCGTCCAGGCTATCCATAATCTCCCGGTTGCTGAGAGAGCCCTTGTTTTTGCCCATCTCGATCAGTTCTTTAACAATTTGTTTTTTGTCTAAATTCATCCTTATTCTCCCTTTTCCTGAAGTTTCCGCATCAGCTCGTCCGGCGAAAGCGCACCGGCATCGACCCGTTTGGCTCCTTCGTTTTTAATAACTTGAATACAATCCATCAGTTGTTCAGCAGGCTCGCCCCGTAAGATCGGGGTATTGATAAAAAAGGAAATTCTGGCCATTTCTTTTTCATCAAAGGCCTTGGCAAAGATCGGCATTGGCTGATCCGGATTGCTTTGGATCTCTTCCAAAATAAATTCATACACCCGCCGATTAAATGCAGTGACCCATTCCTTCGGAGGCAGTTGCGCCCGGGCGATTTGGCAAAGATCTGGATGGCGGGCCAACAGCGCCAGGATCATCTCTTCACTACGGGCGGCCCTTAAGGCACCGGAGCGTTCCGGATTCACCCGATCATAGGCACCCTTCATATTTTGCTCACCGGTGCGAATCTCCTTTTTCCGTTCAGCGGTCACCGCCCGTTTGCGGGTTCGGTTTACCGTTTCCCGGGTGGAATCGGCAGAGATGCCCAGTTCACGGCTAAGTTTGCCGATGTAAACATCCCGTTCCACCGGGCTATCGATACCGGCGATCACCCGCACCGCACGCCGCAGATATTCCATCTGCATGGCGGTATCCTTCAGATCCATTCCCGCCTTAAGTTTTTCCAGTTGGAACTCGATGGGGGTTTTGGAACTTTTTAAAAGCATTTCAAACCGTTCCCGGCCATAGGTTTTGATAAATTCATCCGGGTCCTTGGCACCGCTCATTTGCAATACCCGAACCGGAATTCCGTTTTCTTCCAAAAAGTTAATGGCTTTTTCCGTTGCCTTCAGGCCGGCGGAATCATTATCGAAGGCCACCACGATATTTTTGGCATAGCGGGCCAAAATCCGGGCCTGTTCCTTGGTGAAGGCGGTGCCCAAAGGTGCCACCGCCCCGGAAAAGCCCGCCTGGTGTAGCGAGACCACATCCAGGTTGCCTTCGCAAAGGATCAACAAGCCCTCCGGCTGATTTTTGGCCAAATGGAGGCCAAACACACAATTGCCCTTGGTATAGATGGGGGTTTCCGGCGAGTTGAGGTATTTGGGTTGTCCGTCCCCCAGAATCCGACCGGAAAAGGCCACCACATTGCCCCGCAGGTCAAAGACCGGGAACATCACCCGATTGCGGAATTTGTCGTATTTATGCCCCTTTTCGCTTTTGGCCAACAGACCCGCTGTCAATGCCTCTTCTTCGGAAAAGCCTTGGGACTTTAGGTGATTGCGCAGACCATCAAAGGAATCCGGTGCATAGCCCAACCCAAAACGAACAATGGCTTCTTTGCCAATGCCCCGATTGGTAAGATACTCCAGACCGGCTTTCCCCTGAGGGCTCATCAACGTTTTATAAAAGAAGCGGGCGGCCAGCTTATGCATTTCGTACATCCGTTCCCGGCTACGCCGAGCGAATTCCGCCGCTTTGTCATCCCGGTCCGGCAGGGCCAACCCCACCCGGTCCGCCAGATAGCGCACCGCTTCCATATAATCCAGATTCTGGTATTTCATCACAAAGGTGATGACATCGCCCCCGGCACCACATCCGAAGCAATAATAGGATGCGGTTTCTTCAAAAACGGTGAAAGAGGGGGTTTTTTCGCCGTGGAAGGGACAAAGGCCCGTGTGGCGGGTTCCGTTGCGCTTGAGCTGGATGGCGCTACCGATAACATCGACAATACTGTTGCGACCCTTGAGTTCCGCTAAAAATTGACTGTCTATCGCCATTAGCCATCCCATCCTTTCGGCAAGTATAGTTCTTTATACAGCTTGACCACATAGGTATCGGTCATCCCGGCCAGATAATCCAGCACCGCTCGTTCCACGCCCTCATTCTCCATCACCGGGCGGTATTCAGCCGACAGTTCCTCGGGTTTTTTCATAAAATGGCGGTACAGCCGCTGCATCAATTTTTCGGCCTTGGATTCTTCTTCCTTGGCCTTGGAGCCGGTATAAACATTTTCAAACATAAAACGACGCAGTTGATCCAAGGCGGCACCTACTTCCGGATCGATGGTAATGCCCGGGCAAAGGGAAACCTGATCGTTGTCCAGGCTGTGATCCACCACGCCCCAGACCAGGCTGTTGAGCCGCTGACCGTGACTGTGCCCCAAAACGGCGGTAGCCTCGGCCGGAAGATCCTCTTCCCGAATGATCCCGCCCCGGATGGCGTCGTCAATATCGTGATTAATATAAGCAATGCGATCTGCCAGCCGCACCACCTGACCCTCGTAGGTTTCCGGCAGATGCGGGCCGGTATGGCCCCGGAAGCCGTCCAAAACCTCGTAAGTAAGGTTCAGATGCTCCAGCGCCCTTGCCACCCGCACGCTTTGCTCGTTGTGGCAAAAATGCAGGCTGCTGATCTCGTTCAGCGCTCGTTCCCCGGCGTGGCC
>JAZOXD010000240.1:0-1329 GCA_045659565.1 Eubacteriales bacterium
ATCTGAAGCTGATCCTGAACGGGATGATGGAAGAGGCGGGGGTGGAACTGCTGTTCCACGCTTATTTATACGAGGCGGTAAAAACCGAAGGGAAGCTCACGGCGGTGAAATTAGCCACCAAGAGCGGCCCTCTGGAGCTGGCCGCCCGGTATTTCATTGATGCCACCGGGGATGCCCAATTGGCTTACTTAGCCGGTTGCCCCACAACTTTGGGGCGTGAATCGGATCATCTTTGCCAGCCTATGACTCTTTGCTTCCGGGTAGCCAATGCAGATGTGGGGGCCTTTGTTGCCTCTGCGCCCCGGTTCCAAAAGGCCTATAAGGAGCATCTGGAGGCGGGGGAATTCCGAAATCCCCGGGAGAACGTGTTGTATTTTAAACTCCCCATGCCCGGGGTGATCCATTTTAACACTACCCGTGTGATAAAATTGAACCCCACCGATCCCTTCGACGTAACCAAGGCGGAACTGGAGGCTCGGGAACAGGTGGAAGAAATTTATGAATTTATGAAAAAATATGCCGACGGCTTGGAAAATAGTTATCTGGCCGCCACCGCCCCGGAGATCGGCGTGCGGGAAAGCCGGATGATCATCGGCGATTACGTGCTGACGGAGCAGGATTGCCTGAATCTAACCAAGTTCGAGGACGGCATTGCCGCCTGTAACTATGATATTGATATCCATAACCCGGAGGGCACCGGCACCAGCCATCATTATTTTGCCCCCGGGGAATACTATACCATCCCCTATCGCTGTCTGATCCCCCAAGGAGCAGAAAATCTGCTGGTGGCGGGGCGGTGTATCTCCTCCGACCACGGCGCTCAGGCCTCTTACCGCATTATGCCGGTGGTTTGCTGCTTGGGTGAAGCGGCAGGGGTTGCCATTGGGCTGGCCGCTAAAGAGCAAAAAACCACCCGCCGGGTGGATCCCGCAGAACTGCGGGCGGAATTGGAACGGCGGGGCGCTGTCGTTCGGTGACGAAAAGGGTAAAATCGGTAGTTGATGGATGAGGAGGTGGTTGAGGATGGACGATCGTTCCATTGTGGAATTATATTGGGATCGCAAGGAGCAAGCCATCAAGGAGACCCAGCGGAAATACGGCAGCTATTGCTATTCCATCGCTTACCAGATCTTACATAATCGGGAGGATGCCGACGAAAGCGTCAACGACACTTATTTAGGGGCCTGGAACAGTATGCCACCCCATCGACCCGGCCATTTGGGTACCTTTTTGGGCAAGATCACCCGGAACCTTTCGCTGAAAAAATGGCGCAGTAAAACTGCGGCCAAGCGGGGCGGCGGGCAGGTGATCCTGGCCTTGGAGGAATTG
>JAZOXD010000241.1:0-13040 GCA_045659565.1 Eubacteriales bacterium
ACTCGGTCCAGGCGTCCAGCTTACCGCCCTTGGCGGCGACCTCGGCAATGGCCGGTGCCAGACGACGGTCACCCCGGGCCAGGATCGCCTCGATCATTGAAGTTTTGCAATCGTGATAACTTAAGGAAACCTGTTTTTTCTGCACTCGATTGCGCAAATATTCCTGTTTACGATTCACCTCTGCCCTGCTGTTTTGCGCTTCCCATTGGAACGCAGTAAAGGGTTTTGGAATGAAGGTCGCCAAACTGACAGCAATATGGATAAAGCGGTTACGCTTGGATTTATCGGTATCATAGAAATAGCCGATAATCTTATCTGCCATCGAATGGATGGCATCCAGATCCTCATCAGTTTCGGTGGGCAGGCCCATCATAAAATAAAGCTTAACCGAGGAGTTGCCGTTCTCAAAGGCGATACGGCAGCTACGCTCGATATCCTCTTCGGTCACATTTTTATTGATCACATCCCGCATCCGCTGGCTTCCGGCCTCGGGGGCGAAAGTAAAAGTGGACTTCTTGACGGCGGTGATCTTTCCGGCCAATTCCTTGGAGAAATTATCCACCCGCAAAGACGGTAACGAGAGATTAATACCCCGAGGTTCGGTATAGCGCATTAAGCTATCCACCAATTTTTCAATTTCCGGATAATCGCTGCTGGAAAGGGAGCAAAGAGAGAGTTGCTCATAACCGGTATTTTCCAACAAAGTGCAGGCATCCTTCACCAAAGTATCGGCAGATTTACACCGCACCGGGCGGAACAGCATACCAGCCTGGCAAAAACGGCACCCCCGGATACAGCCCCGGAAAAGTTCAATGGTGACCCGGTCGTGTACCACCTCGGTAAAGGGGATCATCTGTGTCTTGGGATAAAAAGTTTGATCCAAATCCTTGATCACCCGTTTTTGTACCTTTGCAGGAACGCCTTCCCGGATGGGATCAAAGCTCTTCAGAGTACCATCAGCGTTATAGGACGGCTCGTACAAGGAGGGCACATAAAAGCCTTCCATTTTGGAGACCTCATAGAGAAATTCTTCCCGACTCCAATTTTCTTTTTTTGCTTGGCGGTATTTTTCAGCCAGTTCAGGTAGAGCTTCTTCCCCCTCTCCGATACTGAATACATCGAAGAATGGTGCCAAAGGTTCGGGGTTATAGGCACAAGGACCGCCGCCCACCACAATATTTTTCAGCCCTTGGCGATCCTTGGCATAGATAGGAACGCCGCCCAGGTCCAACATATTCAGAACGGTGGGATAGCACATTTCATACTGCAGTGTGAACCCAATAAGATCAAATTCATCCAAAGTGGTGTGGCTCTCCATAGAGAACAGTTTGATGGAACGCCGGCGCATCTCCTCCTCCATATCCACCCAGGGTTGGAAAAAGCGCTCGCACCAGGTTCCTTCTTGCTCGTTTAGGGAGCCATAAAGAATCCGAAGACCCAGATGGGACATTCCAATATCGTAGATATCCGGGAAGCAAAAGCCGAAGCGGACATCCACCCGATGGAGATCCTTTACGGTTTGGCCCATTTCTCCTCCCACATAACGGGCAGGCTTCTGGACCCCCAGCAGCAATTCTCTCATTTCATCGATTTTATACGTCATACAATGCTCTCCTTGATCAACCAAAGCAAATAGATACAAACAAACAACAGCGATACATTATAACCGCTGGACAGAAACAACCAAAAGGATATCCCCAGTAAAGGGAACAAAAAGGCCAAGGCGACAATAGCGGTCCAAAGACGTTGCAGTTCGAGGGAACAATGAAGTCCCAAAAAGGCCGATAGGATTCTCCCGCCATCCAATGGAAAAATAGGCAATAAATTCATAAGACCAAGAGCCCCATTGGAAAGGCAACAAAACCACAAAAATTCCCGCTGAGAAACCCAAGCCAAGCCGCCAAAAAACACTGCCAATGCCAAGCTGACAGCCGGCCCACCCAAAGCTACCAATAATTCCTGACGGTAGGAAAGACCGTTTATTGACAGGCAAAAGCCTTGTCCCTGACCGGAAAAGCCCTCAATTTCGGCACCATAATAATGGATCACCGCCCAATGACCCAGTTCGTGAAGAAGCGCAAAGCCCAGCACAAACAAGGGATCAAAGGAACCTTCGATCAATACATAGGAAAAGATCAATAGGCCCAAAAGAGGTGAAAATTTAAACCGCATCGTTTTCTGCCAAGGCGGTGTTAACGGTTTCCTGCACATCGTTGGCCTGCTCTTCATCCTTGGGCTCTTCCCTTTCGAAAGCCGAAATCACAGCGGCCGTCCATTCCTGCAAGGTTTCACGCAAAGCAACATAGCTTGGATTGCCGGTAAGCCAAACCGGATCGGTGATTTTGATATAAAAGCCTCCCGCCAAAACAAACATCAGTATAATAAGCATACTCACGAAGCGAGAGCCTTTTTTATTTTGGACGGCAATTTGTTGCTCCATGGCCTCCTTACGCAGGCGGCGTAAGCTATCGCGATTATATTCTTCCATTTTCTTCATCTCCTTTATTGAAAGGTATGAAGAAACAGGACAAAATAGAATATTTACCTTAAAATTATATTAAAATCAGAAGGGTTTGTCAATGATATTGACTTTTTAGTTGCTTTCAGGTAAAATGAATAGGCATCAAACGCCTCCTTAGTTAAATGGATATAATAAACCCCTCCTAAGGGTTAGTTGTGGGTTCGATTCCCGCAGGGGGTGCCAAAGACTGACAAGCATCTTTGTTGCTTGTCGGTCTTTACTTTTTATAGTTAGTTCTTCAACAACGCCGACCGGGCCTGCCGCCCATAGGTATACCCCCCATAACCGCACCGGCGACGTTCAGCGGTCAATGACGAAATAAACGACAAAAGGCTCTCCATTTTTTTGGAGAGCCTTTCTTTTTGAACTTACGTTTTATTCATTTAGTTTACGCTGGCGGTGGTTTCTTTCGCTTTATACTGGTAGGTGGGAACCACTTCGGAAACGATTTCGCGGATGCGGTCGCTTTCACTTCGGCTGGCTTCATCCAGTTCCTTCAGTTTGGACATAAACCATTCATCGTCCATTTCGATGGGCTTACCGATATGGATCAGTTTATTATCGGTATCCTGAAGGCCCTCTTCGGTCATCAGCATTTCTTCATAAAGTTTCTCGCCGGGGCGCAGACCCGTATATTCGATCATAATATCCACGTCCGGGGTAAAGCCGGAAAGACGAATCAGGTTGCGGGCCATATCGTCGATCTTAACGGGCTCGCCCATATCCAGAACGAAGATTTCGCCACCCTTGGCATAATAAGAAGCCTGAAGAACCAGAGAAACAGCCTCTGGAATGGTCATAAAATAGCGAATGATGCGCTTATCAGTCACAGTAACAGGGCCGCCTTCGGCAATTTGCTTACGGAACAGGGGGATTACGCTACCGTTACTGCCCAATACGTTACCGAAACGAACTGCCACAAAGCTGGTGCTTTCGCTACGGCGTTCCATCATCTGAACCACCATTTCGCAAAGGCGTTTGGAAGCGCCCATAATGTTGGTGGGATTCACCGCTTTATCGGTGGAGATTAAGACAAATTTTTCAACACCGTTCCTGGCAGCAGCCACAGCGGTTTTGAAGGTACCCAGTACATTATTTTTAATAGCCTCGTTGGGGCTGTCTTCCATCAAAGGAACGTGTTTATGGGCAGCGGCATGGAACACCATATCCGGGCGATATTTTTCCATTACGCTTTCGATTCGTTTGGTATTACGCACAGAACCGATCAAGGTTTCCAAATTCAGTTCCGGATAGGTTCTTTTCAGTTCCTGCTGAATAGCGTACGCATTATTTTC
This sequence comes from Eubacteriales bacterium, assembly GCA_045659565.1. Taxonomy (GTDB): domain Bacteria; phylum Bacillota; class Clostridia; order Oscillospirales; family QAKW01; genus QAKW01. Next base: position 3,817 of record JAZOXD010000241.1, read on the forward strand.
GTAAACATCAAAGATCACCAATTGCTTGGGATCGGCTTGGGCGATCTGGCGGCAAAGTTCGCTTCCGATGGAGCCACCGCCACCGGTAACCAAAACAACTTTACCGGCGATATTCTTGAAAATTTCTTCGTTGTTAACCTGAACCTGATCACGGCCCAGCAGATCGGAAATTTCAATATCCCGCAGTTTACCCACGGAAGCTTCTTCGTTCACCAATTGATAGATGCCGGGGATCGTTTGCAGTTTACAATTCGTTTCTTTACATATATTCAAAATGGCAGCCCGTTCTTTAGGGTCACAACTGGGGATAGCATAGATAATATTGGTAATGTTATAGGCCTTAGCCATATTAACGATATCGTGGCGGTTCCCTACAATTTCAACGCCCTGAATAAAACGGCCTTTTTTGATAGGATTATCATCGATCACGCAGCAGATCTGCATTTGAAGATGGCGGGAAATCAATAGTTCCTTGATCAGCATCTGGCCAGCGGCACCGGCGCCGATGATCATATAACGGCCCTGCTGCTTTCCGTTCTGCTGATGGGAGGGCTTTTTAAAATAGGCCAGCAAAAAGCGATAAGAAAAGCGCATCGCCGTTGTTAAGCAAAAGCTAAGCACATAACCGATCACATAATAGGAACGGGGCATCTTCATCTGCAACATAAAGGCCATAATCAAATAGACCGGCAACAGAATGGTATAGGCTTTCAGGATATTTTCCATCTCCACCGTTCCGGCAAAGGTCCAGATACTATGATAAAGACGAAAAATATAAAACACTGCCAGCGTGCCGATACACCAATATACCATCGAATGAAGGTAGGCGGTAACCAGCGTGCGGGGAATTTCTGTAAAGGTAAAATCAAAGCGAAGGAGCAATGCAAAAAAGTATGAACCTAAAATAATGAGCAGATCCAGAATCACGATCAATGCTGTTTTCATACTGAAAACGGCTATTCTTCTTCCTTTATCTTCCATTTCTATTCCTTTCATAAAAAAAGACGCAATAAGGCGCCGTCTCGATTAACGTTTCTATTTGGATGTATTATAACACTTTTGGTCGGCAGATGTCAACCAAAAGCAACTGCGAATAAAAAGATTTTCGTGCCAAACATGGAAAAAACAACAAATTACAGTTGCATTCGAACTCATAATGGCTTAAAATATTTTTATTAAAATCTTTTAGGGAGAATTTCAAATGCAAAAGAAAAAATTGCGCGCTTATGCCCATTTGATTGCCGTTAAAGGCGGAAACATTCAAAAAAAACAACCAGTGATCATTATGGCCGCCTTGGATCAACCGGAGTTTATCGAAATGCTGGTGGATGAATGCTATAAAGCGGGGGCCTCTACTGTTGAGGTACGTTGGCACCATCAGCCCTTAGAAAAACTGCACACCCGCCATCAGACCAAAAAGAATCTTTCGACCGTTGAAAATTGGGAACTGGAGCGGATGAAGCATCAGGAGGAAACATTGCCGGTGATGATCTATATTGAATCCGACGATCCTGACGGACTTTCTGGCATCAATCAAGAAAAATACGTCGGTGCTTTGCAGGCTCGGCGCAAAGTTTTCAAGCCCTTCCGGGATCGGATGGATAACAAATATCAATGGTGTATCGCAGCAGTGCCCGGGGTGAAATGGGCCAAAAAATTATTCCCCGAACTGAGCAAACATCAAGCGATTGAAAAACTTTGGGAAGCCATCCTTTCTGCCGCCCGAGCCAACGAGGATCCCATCGCACAATGGGAGGCCCACAACAAAAACATTGAAGAGCGCTGTGCTTATCTGAACAGCCTGAATTTGCGTTCCTTGCATTACACTTCTAAAAACGGAACCGATCTGACCGTAGGGCTGATTCCAGACACCTGCTTTTTGGGTGGCGGCGGCTATACCATGGGTGGTCTGCATTACAATGCAAACATTCCAAGTGAAGAGGTCTTTATCTCCCCCATGAAGGGTAAGGCCGAGGGCATCGTTTATTCTACCAAACCTCTTTGCTATCAATCGCAATTGATCGAAAACTTCAACATCACCTTCAAAGACGGAAAGGCCGTTGCCTATTCCGCTGAAAAAAATGAAGAATTGTTGGGCAAGCTGATTGCCATGGATGAAAATGCTTGCTATTTGGGAGAATGTGCATTGGTGCCCTTTGAATCCCCCATCAACCGTTCCGGTATCCTTTTCTATAACACCTTATTCGATGAGAATGCGGTTTGCCATCTTGCTTTGGGTGCCGGCTTCAATGATTGCATTAAAGGTTATGAAAGCAAAACCTTTGAGGAATGCCGCGACATGGGCGTGAACGATTCCATCTTACACGAAGACTTTATGATCGGCAGTGAAGATCTTTGCATCATCGGTACCGATGCCGACGGCAAAGAGATTCCCATCTTTAAAAATGGAACCTGGGCTTTTTAAATAAAGGAGTAAAAATGAATTTTATTTTACCGCCGGTAGGCAAACCGGCCATTCCGACACCGCACTTTCCCACACGGCAGCAAGCCTTTCTTTTTCGGGCAAGCGAATTCTTTAGTGCCGAAAAGATGGCTGAAATTTTAAAGACCGAACCGACGAAGATTCAGAATGCTTTGGAGCAAATGGGATTGCCCTCCGGGAATCCCGATCCCCAATGGCGCGAAAAGGGATACATCACTATCATCAAACAGATGTGGCATCTTCTGCCTTATGAGCAATTATTGAATTTACTGGAACTTTCCGCCGAAGATCTGGCAGTTCTATTACGTGAAGAAGACTTTTTCGATATTAAATTAGGCAACGAAAAGCCTGATTGTGAACCCATCCGTTGGCGGGAGTTGAGCCGTGAAGAGTTGTTGGAAACGGCGAAAATTGCCGAAATCATGAAGGATGTTCCCCTGGGTGGAAAAAAGCCTTTTGATTTTGAATACACGGTGCCGAAGATCCGTTTTAGCGGCAAGGAGCAATTTGAAAGCCGGATCATCTACGGTTTTTCCGGCCTGTATCTACACGCCTTTGACGTGGATACACGCACTTATTGCCCCGATGAAATGTTAGCCGCCTATCAAAAATTGGGAATCAACGGTCTTTGGACCCAAGGGGTATTATATCAACTGACGGAATGCCCCCTGGCACCAGAGATCAGCAAAGGCTGGCAGGATCGCCAGGCTCGCCTGCAGGAATTGGTGGAACGATGCAGCAAATACGGCATTAAGGTATATTTATATCTGAATGAACCCCGCTCTATGCCCCTTTCTTTTTACGAGAAACATCCGGAGTTGAAGGGACATCAACGCACCGAGGATAAAATCTGCCTTTGCACCTCCACTACGGAAGTGCAGGATTATCTGACCAACAACGTTGAAAGCCTTTGCCGGGCAGTGCCCGGCCTGGGCGGATTTTTCACCATTACTCGCTCCGAGAACCCCACCAACTGCTATTCCCATTCCACCCCGGAGACCTGCACCTGCCCTCGTTGCAAGACCAAGCCCATGGGTGAGGTGATTGGAAATGTACTGGCTTGTATTGAAAAAGGCGCACACCGGGCGGATCCTTCCATCAGGATCCTTTGCTGGAGTTGGGCCTGGAAAGAATTTGACAAAGAGATCATCCCCTATTTACCAAAAAATATCACCCTGATGTGCAAAAGCGAGGATCGGGTACCCTTCACCATAGGAGGGGTCACCGAGGTGATCGGCGATTATTCTTTGGGTCATATCGGCCCCGGAGAATATGCCAAAAATCAATGGGCCATTGCCCGGGAAAATGGGTTGAAAGTGGGAGCAAAACTGCAGTTGAACACCAGTTGGGAATGTTCCACCGTTCCCGCTGTTCCCGTTTTTACGTCGATTGAACGGCAGATGAAAGACCTGCAAAAAGAAGGGATTCGGGATCTGTTGTTAAACTGGACGCTGGGAGGATACCCTTCTATGAATCTGGCGGTGGCCGCCAAGCATTTTTACGAGCATTGCGACCTTACGCCCCTGAACGAAAATTGGCAAAAGGCTGCCGAAAAATTCAGCCAAGCGATGACCCTGTTCCCCTCTTGCAACAGGTCGCTTTACAGCGGCCCCCAAAATGCCGGGCCTTCCACCTTGCTGTATGACCAACCCACGGGCTATGATGCAACCATGACCTGCTTTGTCTATGATGACCTGGAGCATTGGCGGGCCAATTATCCGAAAGATGTTTATACGGAACAATTTGAAAAGATTTGTGGGCTTTGGGAGGAAGGCCTTCGGCTGATTGAGGCGGAAGAGGAGGATGAAAACAAACAAATGGCTGTTGCCACCTACTGTTTATTCCGTTCCTCCCTGAATCAGATCCGGTTTGTGCAGGCCAGAGATGGCAAGGACACCCCAAAGATGACCCATTTTGCCAAAGAAGAACTGAAAATGGCAAAGTTGATGTTGGAACAAATGAACCAAAACGCTTCTATTGGCTTTGAGGCTGCCAATCATTACTATTTTTCCAAACGAATGTTGGCTGAAAAGATATTAAACTGCAACTATATTTTAAGGAGAGGTTAACACCTCTCCTTTTATATTGACATTTTGGCAAAAACGGGATATAATAAATGTTGACAAAACAACAAATGGAGATTTTCTATGATTAACCGTTACCAGCACTTCGCCGCTTTTATTACCTTTATCAACCGTCAACTGCAACGCATTGAGCGCCAGGTTATGGAAGAATATGGTTTAAAAGGCCCTCACGCCCAATGCCTGGTTATTATGAGTTGCCACGCCGATGGGATCACCGTATCACAATTGAGCAAAATCTGTGACAAAGATAAAGGGGGAATTTCCCGCGCCATCAGCGAGTTGGATGAAGACAACTTGGTGACCCGCAACGGCGAAAACGGTAACTTTTACCGCGCCAAGCTGCTGTTGACCGAAAAGGGCAAAAAATGCGCTGATTCGGTGAATGAAGCAGCGCAAAAAGCCTTGGAGGTTGCGGGGCTTGAAGAAAATGATCGAAAAACTTTTTACAACTGCCTTCATATGATCTCACGGAATCTTCAACAACTGAATAAAGAAAAGATCCAACGCAAAAACTGAACAAAAAGGAGTTTTTATGAGCGTTCGAATTATTGTTGATTCAACAGCCGACCTGTTTGAGGCTGACAAAGAAAAAGTAACCACTATTCCTATGATCATACAATTTGGGGAGGAGGAATTTTTAGACGGAATCACCTTAACTCACCATCAGTTTTATGAAAAACTGATCGAAAGTGATTCCTTACCCACCACCAGTCAGATCCCCCCATATACCTTTGAAAAATACTTTGAAGAGGCGATCGATGCCGGTGATGATGTGGTTTGTCTTACCCTTGCCTCTAACCTCTCGGGCACGTATAATAGTGCAAACATTGCAGCAGCCAATTATCAGAACCACGTTTATGTAGTGGACAGTCAAAGCATTGCCATTGGCTTTGGGATTTTGGTGCAATATGCCATTCGTTTGAAGGAACAAGGCATGAGCGCCAAAGAGATTGCAGACGCCATTGCCAAACAACGAAGCCGCGTTCGAGTGGTTGCTTTGCTGGATACCCTGGAATACCTGAAAAAAGGCGGACGAATTTCTGCCACAGTTGCTTTTGCAGGCGGGCTTTTAGCCATTAAACCCGCTATTTCATTTGTAGACGGAAACATCAATATTTTAGGCAAAGCCCGCGGTTCCCGCCAAGGCAACAATCTGTTGGTAAGCGAGATCGACAAGGCCGGCGGTGTAGACTTTGAAATGCCCTTTATGTTGGGCTACACCGGTATTTCTGATGCTCTTTTGCTAAAATATATGGAAGACAGCGCCGCTCTTTGGCGGGATCAATGTCAAACCCTGCCCTACACCACCATCGGTAGCGCTGTTGGCACCCACGCAGGACCCAATGCCATTGCTGTTGCTTTCTTTAAAAAATAGCCTCTTGCATTTGATTTCTTCCTATGGTATTATAAAATCATTACCAATGGGGAGGAATATTGGGATATGAAAAAAATTAAAATCAATACTTCTATTTTTCAAGAATTCAAAGCATTCATCAGCCAGGGAAATATCATTGATATGGCTGTCGGTGTTGTAATCGGTACTGCATTCAAGGCAATTGTTTCTTCTTTGGTTGCCGACATCGTCAACCCTTGTATTGCATTGATCACGGGAGACGTTGATCTGAAGGGCCTGAAATATGTGTTGGTGCCCGAAGTAGCTGAAAAGTTAGACCCTGCAACCGGTGATGTAATTACCGCAGGTTCGCCCGAAATCGCCATTACATACGGCGTTTTCATTCAGTCCATTATCGACTTTTTATTGATTGCTATTTGCATTTTCATCGTCATCAAGGTGATGATGACCACCAAAGCAAAGTTGGAAGCCCTTGCAAAGAAGAATAAGGAACTTGAAGAAAAAGTTGAGGAAGAAAAAGAGCCTGAACCCAGCGAAGAAGCCAAACTTTTGATTGAGATCCGGGATCTTTTGAAAAAAGACGAATAAATAAAAATAAGGTCGTGCTGATGCACGACCTTATTTTTATTTATTCGTAATCGACAACGTCGACCCAGGAAAGGAGGAATTCCCGTTCATCGGGATTACCCTTAACAGACTGGGAAGCGGCCACGATGGGCAACCATTTTTGCACATACTGTTTGGCTACGTCGTTTTTCTTGCAGTAGAGGTTCACATACCGATCGGCCAGTTCCTTCTCCCCTGCCAGACTGAACAGCAAATAAGTGCGGGCCACATCAGCAGAAGCGTTGCCCTGGGTAGCGTGGGACCAGTCCAGGATATAGAAGGTGCCATCCTCCGAAACAATAATATTGGAGGGATTGAAATCGCCATGGCAAACCTTTTTATGCTTGGGCATTCCTTCCAGCCGGGTATGGAGTTCATAGCGGGTGGTGGCATCCAGATCGGCGGCGGAAATTTTTCCGTTCATTTTATCCTTCAGTTTATTCAGGTTCGGAGCCTGTTTGCTGTGGATCAACATTTGCAGTTCCACAAACTGTTCCAAATATTCATCCTGCTTTTCAGGGTTTTCATCCATCAATTGCGCCAGGGTTTTACCCTCGATAAATTCGGAAACGATGACCCATTTGCCATCCTCCAGAGTGGTAACCTCCAGGATCTTGGGAATATTCAGGCCGGTTTCTTCCACCCTGGCTTGGTTCAAGGCTTCATTCAGAATATCAGCCTTGGAGAAATCGGCGTCGAACACTTTCAGTGCCCGGGTGCCGTCCCGATAAACGGTTTTATGTTTTCTGACTGCGATTACATTATCCAGTTTCATTGTGGCTCCTCCTTATACAGTTTCATTTTTGCCGTAATAGGCATTGAGATACATTGCCTTGATCTCGCTGATCAAAGGATAGCGGGGATTGGCACCGGTGCACTGATCATCGAAGGCTTGCTCGGCCATTTCGTCCACCTTAGCCAGGAATTCGGCTTCATCGATACCGTAATCCCGGATGGAAGCTTTAATACCAACCTTTTCCTTCAGTTCATCCAGTTTAGCAATCAGGTTTTCCAGCTTTTCGGCATCATCCTTACCGGTTACGCCCAAAGCGTCGGCCACCTTGGCATAGCGGGCCAAAGTATGGGGATGATCATACTGAGAGAAGGTACCCATTTTGGTGGGAGCATCCACAGAGTTGAAGCGCAACACGTGATCAATCATCAGCGCATTGGCAACCCCATGAGGCAGATGGAAGAATGCGCCCAGTTTATGAGCCATGGAATGGCAAACACCCAAAAAGGCATTGGCGAAAGCCATACCGGCGATGGTGGCAGCATTGGCCATTTTTTCCCGGGCAACGGGATCGTTGGGGCCGTTATCGTAAGCACGGGGCAAATACTCAAAGATAGTCTGCAGGGCCTGGATAGCAAGACCGTCGGTATAATCGGTGGCCAGCATAGCCGCATAGGCCTCCAGAGCATGGGTAACAGCATCAATACCGGAAGCGGCGGTTAAGCCCTTGGGGGCGCTCATATGAAGATCTGCATCCACAATTGCCATATTCGGCAAGAGCTCGTAATCGGCCAAAGGATATTTTACACCGGTTTGCTCATCAGTGATAACAGCAAAGGGAGTAACCTCGGAACCGGTGCCGGCGGAGGTGGGAATGGCAATGAAATAGGCCTTTTCGCCCATCTTGGGGAAGGTATAAACACGCTTGCGGATATCCATAAAGCGCATTGCCATATCCAGGAAGTCTGCTTCGGGATGTTCATAAAGAACCCACATAATCTTTGCGGCGTCCATTGCGGAACCACCGCCCAGAGCGATGATACAATCAGGCTTGAAGAACTTCATCTGGTTGGCACCATCCCGGGCATTGGCCAGGGTAGGATCAGGCTGAACATTGGAGAAGGTGGTGTGAACGATACCCATCTCGTCCAGTTTATCGGTTACAGGTTTGGTGTAGCCATTTTCAAACAAGAAGGTATCAGTGACGATAAAGGCACGTTTCTTCCCTATAACATTTTTCAGTTCATCTAAAGCAACCGGCAGGCAGCCCTTCTTCATATAGATTTTTTCAGGGGCACGGAACCAAAGCATATTCTCTCTCCTTTCGGCAACGGTTTTGATATTGATCAGGTGCTTGACACCCACATTCTCGGAAACGGAGTTACCGCCCCAGGAGCCACAGCCCAAAGTAAGGGAGGGAGCCAAATTGAAGTTGTAAATATCGCCGATACCGCCATGGGAGGAGGGGGTATTAACAAGGATACGGCAGGTTTTCATCCGAGCGGCAAAGGTATTCAACTTTTCGCGCTCGGTTACTTCGTTTAGATAGATGGAAGAAGTATGGCCAAAGCCGCCATCAGCAATCAGCCGATCGGCTTTATCAAAAGCTTCTTCTATATTCTCCACTTTATACATAGCCAGTACGGGAGAAAGCTTTTCGTGAGCAAATTCCTCGCTGAGTTCTACACTTTCCACTTCACCGATGAGGATCTTGGCGGTCTCAGGGACGGTTACACCGGCCAGTTCCGCAATTTTTGACGCTTTTTGACCCACGATCTTGGCATTCAACGCACCATTGATAATAATGGTTTTACGTACCTTTTCCAGTTCCTCTTCCTTCAGAAAATAGCAACCCCGGGCGGCAAATTCTTCCTTAACGGTATCATAAATATTTTTATGAACCAACACCGATTGCTCGGAAGCACAGATCATCCCGTTATCAAAGGTTTTGGAATGGATAATGGAGTTCTCCGCCTGCAGGATATTAGCGGATTCATCAATAAT
>JAZOXD010000242.1:0-3420 GCA_045659565.1 Eubacteriales bacterium
CCCATCACGGGGGCCATCGGTGGCGCAATATTCCGTCTCCAAGGCTTCGGTCACTTGGGCGTGGGGCCATTGGCTGTCGTCAAAATCTGCGCCCAGGCAAACCGCCCATTCGGCATAATTCCAATGCTCATATTGAACAAATAAATAATCCTCCACCGGGCTTTTGCCGATCCGGCAGGCCTCATCGGAACCGTAATGACGGGGCTCCGCACCAATAGAAATATCGTAGATCACCTTGGGCAGGCCAAACACCCGCCGATGGTGGGTATACCAACCGCCGCCGTAATGGATGGCAATGGTATTTTCGCCCTCCTGCAGATAGGGGGTGATGTCAAATTGGGGGACGTAGATTCGGTGAGCGGTAAAAATTTCTCCTTCCGGCTCACAGCCCGGCTCAAAATCCGAAGAAAGGGGCAAAAAGGTGTCCGGGTTGATGCAATGACCATTGATATAGCATTTAAAAAAACCCAGGCCCAAAACATGAAGGGTGGCTGCTTCGCCCTTTTGGGCTTCAAACCGCCCCCGCAAAACCGCAAAGCTTTCGGCGGTGCGCTCCGCTGCACCCACCCATTTTGCGTTTTTGAAAAATCGTCTTTGACTCATTCTAAAGCTCCTTTAACGAAACAAAAGTATTAGGGGATTAATCATTTTATAAAAAAATAACAACAGTACAAAGGTAACGACGATTTCAGCGTCCACTTGGGCTTGGGGGTATATAGATACCCTATTTCACATAATCAATATCATATTCGATGATTTCCAAATGGGGCTTAATGGAAGGATAATCAATGTATAAAAGTTGATAAAAATGGTAGGTTCCGCTTTCTTTGGGTGGGGTATTAAATTCGCCGGTATCTGCATTTATAAACAAACTATAATCTGAATCAAAATAGAGATCATCCCCGTATTCGGTAGAAATAGTTCTTAATGAATGCGGGACATCCGTCATCCAGCGTGGATCATCGGCAAACTGTTTGACCAGAACATCCCTTTCCTCGTCGTTGAAATAAACGTACCCCGTATGGTGGATATAGCCGTTTTCGGGATCTTGGTCTTTTTCGCTCCAATCCAAGGTATAGATCTTTTGATATTCCGGGAAATCGATGTCCGCTAATTGCTCGGCACGAAGGAAAAGTGCGGGACTATGACTATAGCCGTTTCCGTTGATGACTGCAAAGGCGCTATAAGCACAAAGCAGAAGGACAGGGATGCACCCAAAAAAGATGAGTCCTTTTCCGTTCTTTTCTTTCACATATGAAATGATGGAGAAAACAATCGATGCAATTGCGATCAAGACCATTGAAAAGAAAATCCATGTATAGTCAAAGGCAAGTTTATCATCGGCAGAAGCCAAGCGCATCAGCCGTGTGGCAATCATCAAGCAAAGAAAAGAGAACCATAGAAAAAGGAGGGCTAATGTGATCCAGATGGAAACAGTGTTCCGCTTAATGGTTTTCTTGGGCTTTTGACGCATGAAAGTATAAAAATAGGAATCCTCCTGTAATTCACATTTTCGAAGCAAGTACCCTTGTCCGCCAATGGTGATTTCAAGAAGGTTTTTCATATCTTGGATGCATTGAATTTCGTTAAAATAACATTTCGAGCTGCGTACCTGCTCATTGTTACGGTAAAGGTTTATGCGCAGATATTGATCGAAAATCAGATATTCATAGATGGTGGAGCATCTTATTTTTTCGGTGTTTTTAAAGGCTCGGTTATTGTTCCGAACCACCAAAAAGCTAAATAAGGTAAACACAATAATGGCTCCAATGGAAATACCAAGCATCAAGCCATCAATTAAATGCCAAGTCCGAATCGGGCAAAACCATAAAATCAGATATATGATAACCGTAATTATTCCAATAAAGAATTTTTTATTGGAGGCATTATGTATCTTTTGAACCCCCTTCAGTTCCTCCGGGGTGAATTGGAATCGATAGCTTTCGTTGGGAGCATTTTCTTCCCCGGGCACATTATTTGTATGTAATAAGTCGTTCGTGCTCATAAAATCAACTCCTTTATGTATGTCGTCATCTCCCGGCAAAGGGATAATTAAGTAAATTTACCTTGCTGTTTCTTGAATTTATTATACTTGAATCACAGTAAAAAAGCAAGAACGGAACAAAAGTCTGTGTTCATTTCTGAACACAGACTTTTGTTATACGAGATCATTGCTTCGCAGTTTGGTTTGGGCGGGGGTTTCCCCGGTGATCTTTTTATAGTAGTTGCAAAAATAGCCGATATTTTCAAATCCGGAGGCATAGGCGGCTTCTGCAACGGTGCAGCTTTCTTCGCTGAGCAGTTCCTTGGCCCGGCTGATCCGCAAACAGTTGCGATATTGCACCGGCGACATTCCGTATTGCTTGCGAAAAAGTTCCCGAAACAGGCTGATGCTGATGTTGCAGGCCTTGGCGAACTCTTCCACCGGCAGATTTTCCAGGTAGCTTTGCTTCAGCAAAAGGGTTCCCGCAAAGATCCGGGAGGAGCGTTCCTGATCGGTGAAGGGGGGTAAGCGATCCTGAAAGACCATGGCAAGCAACCGATAAAGCAATTCTTTCCGGCGGAATTCTGCAGCAAAGCTTAGGTCGGCGCCGCAAAGTTCCAGCTTGGTCATCACATCGGCAATGCGGAAGCCTTCGTTATCCTTTTTCAAAGGGGTGATGGCATCGAATAAAGAAAGAGCCTCGCCGTTTTTGCAAAAAAGCTCAAAGTTCACCAAAACAAAGGTGGTATTCGCCTTGGAATACTGCATTCTATAATGATGCCCCTTGGGGATAAAGAGCAATTCGCCATCCCCGGCCGTTACGGTTAACCGGCCCTTTTCCCAAAAGAGGGCCTCTCCCCGCCAGATATAAAGCAAGCCGTTCCGGGGGCGGGGGTTATGGGTCTGATCGATGGTGCGCCCTGCCGGCCGCACCCCCGATAACACCATAATATCGCTGATGCACACCTCTTCAACATCCTTATCTCGGCTCAGGTTCATTGGGGCACCTCGGTATTCACCAGCACCTGCTCCAAAACCTTTTCGCAATAGTCGCATCGGTGGCATTGCTTATGGCAGGCGGCGGTTTTTTCAAACCAATCTGCCGGGAAAGCGCTGTTATTGATGATATAGGGGGCCAGGGCAGGGCCAAAGCCCGGCTCAAAAAGATCCGGCAGATTGCCATAAAAGGCGCGGCGCACATAGGCGCCGATCACCAGCCCGGGCAGAGAATGCATCCGGGTGGCCAATTTAACGGTATCAAAAAGCCCCTCATAATGATGGAGATCCTCGGGCCGGATCCAGGTGTTTTGCAAGATCATCGGCCAGTTTTCCCGCTTTTTCAGCGCCTTCCAGCAAACATAGGGATTAAAGTCCTTCAGGTTGTTGACCTCGCAGATCTGGGCTTCGTGGGCCACCATATTATCGTGGAAGGTCTG
>JAZOXD010000243.1:0-4508 GCA_045659565.1 Eubacteriales bacterium
CAATGCCCGGATCGACTATATCTTCGTGGACGGCGGTATTACCCCTCTGTTCTATGAAAAGCGCACCGAGATCATTTCGGACCACAGAGCCATCTGGGCCGAATTGGAAATCGAAGAATAATGGAAAAATCCCACCCGTGAGGGTGGGATTTTTTGTGCCCCGCCGAACCGGTTTTGTCAGACCGTAGGGGCGACCATCGGTCGTCCGCGGATTTGATGAATTCTTGGTGGGTCGTCGGGAACCGCCGACCCCTACAAGGTATTTTTCGGTTTCATCAAAATAAATCAGCGCTCCGGGAAGGTGTTTTCTCCCGGAGCGCTGATATTTATAATTGCAATGTGCTTACATGGTCCCCTTTGGAAAGGGGACACGATAGGTCCGCTGACACATCGGAGGGGTTAATCTTCGCCCCATTGGCGTAAGGTTTTGCCGTTGGCGTCGGTTTTGATATCACCCACAGCGATCAGAACGCCTTCGATAAAGCCCCAAAGACCTGCCAGCAGGAAGGCGGCAGCCTCCGGCAGTGTGCCGGAGCAAACGGCGCCGTAAACCGCAACGGTGATGGCGATTTGGGCAATTCCCTTGCCGGTATGCCGCAGATAAAAGTTATGCACACCAAAGGCGCCCAAAACGATACCGAAGGCAGCGGCCGCCCAGCGAGAGCGGGCCTTTTTGGGGGCCACCGGCGGTTGAGCCGGGTTCGGCGCCTGGGCAACAGCGGCAGGCGTTCCGCAACGGGTGCAGTACATGGTGCCGGGGATCAGTTGTTCGCCGCAGCTTTCGCAAAAGCCAACTCCCATTCCCTTGGGACAGCCGCACTGGGGGCAATTTACTTGTTCGTCGGCCAGCCCGTGGCCGCAATTTCTGCAATGAGCCATGTATTGGAATCTCCTTTAATATGAATTTCATTCTATGTTCATTCTAACATTAAAATCCTTTGTTTTCAACCCGAAATTCCGTTAAAGTTTTGTAAATAAATTGCAAAGGATTGCTTTTGTCGTTATTTTTTGGTATACTCAAGCAAAAGGAGTTGACCGTATGGAACCGAAATATACGATTTTGCCCTGGATGAGTAATCTTTCTGCGGGCTATATTGTTTCCGTTTGTATTGTGGGCCTGTTTGGCTGGATGCTTTTGGAAAAATTGATTAAAAAATACAACTATACCATGCGCCGGGGAACGCTGGCCATCATCAGTAATACCGTCTGGCCGTTGCTGCTGAACACCTGCGCCTTTGCGGTGGCTTATTGGCAGTATGCCATCCCGCTGAGCATCGCTTGTGCCGGCGTGTTTTGTATCATCATCCGGGGCGAACTGAAAACCGCCCGGGAGGAAGAACTGGAAGGGGCCCGGGGTCTATCCAAAGCGATTCGGGAGATCCGAAGCGAGGCCTTTGCCGATCTTTCTGTGGAAGCCCAGATGGAATATAAGGCCAATGTGCGTCACCAAAAGTGCATCTGGTGGCTTTGGGTGCCCTGCGTGGTCATTCTGCCCTTTTTGGCGATCCTTTTATTGGAGCAATTGGGCGTTGGCGACTATCTTTTTACCGTCCACTATTTTGAATAACGATCAGCGCCCCGGGAGAAAAGATCATTTCCGGGGCGACTTTGATCAATGAGGAACGGAATTACAGTTTTCATTGTAGGGTGTTTGGTTGGATTTTTGGCCCTACAAGGTATTTTTTGTTTTCATCAAATAAATCAGCCCTGCGGGAGATTTTCCGCAGGGCTGTCGTTTATCATAGCAAAAGTGCGTTGATTGTCCCCCCGGGGGACAGGGGGTTATTTTCTTAACACAGAGGGCGAAAGGCCCTTTTTCTTTTTGAATAATTTGCAAAAGGCGGCGGCATCGTAAAAGCCCAGCTCCTCTGCAATGCGGTGGATGGGGATGGTGGTGTTGCGGAGCAAAAGTTCGGCCCGTTCCAGCCGGCATTCCAGCCGGAAATCCCGGGGTGTGGTTCCGGAATAAGCCTTGAATTGCTTTTCAAAACTGCTCAGGGACATATGGCACATTCCGGCAATTTCCTCAATGCTTTTTTCTTGGGCGATATCGTTTTCCAGATAGCGGATCCCTTCATAGATTCCTTCGGCCTCCCGGCGGTAATGGGCTTTGATCACCTCGGCTAACAGAGCATAGGCCTGCCCCCGCAAAGCAGCGGGGAAAGGACGGGGCCGAAGGCCCTCCCGCAAGAGGCTTTCAAACAACATCCGGCAAAGGGCAGGCTTTTCCGGCCCCAGTATTTGCACCTGATCCCCCAAAGTCAGGGCTCGGCCCTCTGCATCCTGCAACGTGAAATTAAAAAGCCAGGTGATGGGCTCCCGGGGCGCCCCTTCGGTAACCTCCCAGTGGTATTCTCCGCCCCGGGGAATATAGACCAGGTCGCCCTTGGCGGCCAAAAAAGGGGTACCGTTTTTGGGGTAGCAACGGCATTCTGCATCCTCAAAATATAAAAGTGCATCGGTGGGGCGGGGCTCCTTGGTTCGGTAGCCGCCGGTCTTCCGCCAAAAGGTCTGCACCATTAAAAAAATATCCCGGATCTGAAAATCCTGCTCATAAAGTTCGGAAAAATACAGGGACATGCTAATCACCTCAGTTGCATTATATAAGCGGGGGTGTCCCTTGTCAATGAATTTACGAAAAAATACAATTTTCGTAAGAGTTTTCCCATTGCCTGTCGCCCCCGGAGGTGGTATATTAAAAAAGAGGAGTGATTGCTATGGAAAAGATCCGGGTTACCATCTGGAACGAATATGTACACGAAAAAAAGGAGCCCATTAAGTCGGTTTACCCCAATGGGATCCACGGCGCTATCGCCCAAATGCTGGGCGGGGAACCGGAACTGGAACTTCGCACCGCCACCTTGGAGGAGCCGGAACACGGCCTGACCCAAGAAGTGTTGGACACCACCGATGTTTTGATCTGGTGGGGTCATTGTGCCCACGCCAAGGTGGAGGATGAGATCGCCGAGCGGGTGCGCCAACGGGTGTTGGGGGGAATGGGGCTGATCGTTCTTCATTCCGGCCATTTATCCAAGCCCTTTAAGTTGCTGATGGGAACAATCTGCCGTTCAAAATGGCGGGAAAACGACGAATTGGAGCGGATTTGGGTGATTGAGCCCGCCCACCCCATTGCCGCAGGCCTGCCCGAATACATTGAACTGGAAAAAGAAGAAACCTACGGTGAACGTTTTGACGTTCCCGCCCCGGACGAACTGGTGTTTATCAGCTGGTTTTCCGGCGGCGAGGTGTTCCGCAGCGGGTGCTGTTACCATCGGGGCAACGGAAAAGTCTTCTACTTCCGCCCCGGTCACGAAGAATACCCCACCTTCTATCGTAAGGATATTACCCGCATTTTATATAACGCCATCCATTGGGCCAAGCCTTCCAACGGGCCCGTTCCCACCTTCGGCCATTATCAAGCCCTTGAACAGGTGGGGGATAAATTTGCAGGAAAAAGTGATGCGGAACGGAAACACTTGAATATTGAGGTGAAATAATATGGTAAAAATCGGCATTATCGGCCTGGGGAATATTGCCCGTGGCCGCCACGTAAAAGAATTACTTGAAGTTAAAAACTGCAAGATCACCGCCGTGTGTGATACCAATCCCGAAGCCCTGGCCTGGGCACGGGAACGGTTAGGGATCGACCAAGACCATTGCTTCACCGATTACCAAGACCTGATCGCCTGTAAGGACGTGGACGCCGTGGAAATCTGCACCCCCAACTATCTCCACGTGCCCATGGCCATTGCCGCCGCCAAGGCGGGCAAACCCATCAACGTGGAAAAACCCCTTTCCGTTGATTACCAATCCGCCGCCCCCCTGGCAGAAAACCTGGCCAAACATCCCGTGGCCAATATGATGTGTTTTTCTTATCGGTTTTTCCCTGCGGTCCGCTTTGCCAAATGGATTCTGGAACAAGGGAAATTGGGCCAAATCGTTAACGTGGACGTGGCTTATCTGAAAGACACCGCCTTTTGGGAAGGCCGCCGCCTGGAATGGCGGTTTGTAAAGGAATTCGCAGGAACAGGGGTCTTGGGTGATCTGGGGGTTCATCTTATTGATATGGCATCCTTCCTATTAGGGGATTTTAAGCGTGTTTGCGGCAAAACGGAAATCATCGTGAAAGAACGCCAACGACTGGACAGCGATGAAATTGCGCCCGTGGAAACCGACGATTACGCCTGCTTTATGGCGGAATTGGGGGATGGGATCACGGGGAATTTCTCTATCACCCGTTGCGCCATCGGCCATAAAAATACCATTAAGTATGAAATTTACGGCACCGAAGGAATGATCGCTTTTGATCTGAACAACCCCACAGAGTTGACTCTTTGCATTGGGGAGATCGACCGCAAAGGCGACGGCCGCCACGTTGTAAAAGCCCCCAAGGAGTTTTATATCACCCAGGAACAGATGTTTGTGGACCTGGTGGAGGGAAAACCCTGCCAATATCTGCCCACGGTGGAAGACGGCCTTCGTTGCCAAAAGATCCTGGACGCTGTGGT
>JAZOXD010000244.1:0-2320 GCA_045659565.1 Eubacteriales bacterium
TGGAAAAGCGGGTGGCGCAAAGCTTTGGCATCGACATAAACGATCCCCTGGCCAAAGATTATCTGAATCAGATCATAAACAGCCTTAAACTGCCCTATATGGCTGAAAAGGATATGCCCTTTTATTGGAACAACGGACAGCTTCCGGAGCATTACACCGATATCCGGGTTAATGGGACGGATGAAACCCGCCGGGAGGCCACAGATGTTCCCTCGGTGGAAGCCGTAAATGCGGTTTGCTATGTGCTGAAAAAACAGATCAGCCTGCCCCGGGATGATCTGGCCCGGGAAGCGGCCAGCCTGATGGGCTTTGAGCCCTTGGAAGACGCTGTTTTTGCCGTATTCAGTGATGCCGTTGAGAAGGCCCGGGAGGACGGTAAGCTTCGGGAAAGCACCAACGGGAACTGGACCCTTGCCTGAACGGCATTTTAAAAGCAAGTTCTTTTCATAAATCAACCCCAACCTTCATACTATGAAGTAAGAAAGTTGGGGTTGATTTTTTATGAGAGATGAGATGCAGGAACGGGCGATTATGCTGGGCGAATATATTTTGGACACCGGAGCAACGGTGCGGGCGGCGGCCAAGGAATTTGGAATTTCAAAATCCACGGTACATAAGGACGTGAGCCAGCGGCTGGAGCGAATCAATAATGAATTATTCCAAAAAGTAAAAAAGATTTTGGAATTCAATTTGCAGGAGCGACACATCCGCGGGGGAAAAGCCACACGGGAAAAATATGAAAAATTACGGAAAACCGCAGATTAAAAAACGTCCGTTGCTTTTTTGCAAAGCAACGGACGTTTATTTTATTTCCATTCCACGTAGCCGTGTTCGGCCAGGTAATCGAAAAGGCCGCTAACGTATTCTAACTGAGCACAAAAGGCTTCTTCCCCGAAGCGACCCAATTCACAGGCGGTTTGCACTGCAATCTGCCAAAGGGTGCGGGTGCCGTCTGCCCAGAAAATGGGAACGTGGTTTTCGCTGTTCCAGGCAATCTTATAGGCGGAACTGCCCTTGGATTTACGGCGAGACATACAAAGGCATCCCTTTACGGTGCGCAGGGGGATACGGCTTCCCTGCTCTTCCAAGGCGGAGGGAAGGGGTAACAAGAGTTCTTCGGCCTTGGGGTACGCCAAAGAAGGTTCGATCTTACAAAGGGAGTGGAGCCCCCGTTCCAGGGTTTCACGGACAAACCTTTTTTGCAGCGGGTGGGTGGCGGGGGGTTCCGCCGTTTTTGCCTCACTATGCAGGTCTTCCCCCCGCATACGGCAGGTTTCTTCGTCTGCATCCGCCAGACCATAAAGATAAAGGGCCAGGATCAGCGCATTACGCTTCAGAATCTTCTTTTCGATACGGTCGGGGGTATCCATAGAAGAATGGTAGCTTAATGCAGGGGAAGCCACCAAGGCCACGGCGGGAACGTTCAAGGCGGGATCGGCAATAATATTATCGGTTCCCAGTTCTTCGGCAAAGAAAATCTTACGGAAGGAACTGTTCCAACCCTTATATTCCTCATAAGTCTTTACCGCCCGATCCAAAGCGGCATCGGCAAAGGACCAGTTGGAAACGGGATCGTACCGCAGGGAAAGACGGGCGTTATCAATTGCCTCGGTGCCCACCATATCAAACACCCCACCGCAAAGCATTTTGCGTTCCGGATGGTTCACCAGGTAACCCATAGAGCCGTTACACTCCCCGCCCACAGCAAAGCGAAGAGTTCGCTTGGGGCGAGGCAAAGCGCCCTTTTCAATGGCTTCGTTGATACAGGCGGCGATTTCCATCAAAGCGCCTGAGCCTGAAGCATTATCGTTGGCGCCGGGTTCATACAGATGTCCATAGGCAAAAACTTCCGGCAGAGAGGGCTCCTGCCCCCGAAGGGCGCCTGAAACGGTATAGGTTACTCCATCGTAACTTTCGGTTACCACATCTGCGGTAACCCGCACCGCGCCTTGCTTTAGGCGGGCGCGAAGTTCATCCCCTTGGCGGGGTGTAAGTTTAAAGGAAAAAACGGGAACGTTCCATTTTGTGCCCTGCCAGATACAGGTGTCGTAAACATCTTCACGGGAGTTGCGAATGCCTTCATAAAGAGGAATTCCATCGGAAAGAATCCCCAATGCCCCTGCCTCATAGGCCTTGGAAGCAACTTGGGCGGGGTGTTGGTTTGTCAGCAAAACTTTTCCCTTTAAAGAGTTGTCTTGGGGCAGTTGGGAAAGACCTGTGACGTCCACCACTTCCCCGCTGACAGGACCGCAGGTGGCGGGACAATACATACTTAAAGAGCAGGGTTCTTGGCTATAATCGGAGATCACTTCCCCGTTTT
>JAZOXD010000245.1:0-3285 GCA_045659565.1 Eubacteriales bacterium
CATCCGGATGCTGCGTTTGGCCTTCCGCTATTCCCAACTGATCACTTTTGATGGAACCGAGGATCCCGCCCGGGAACCGGATCTGCCCATGTATCTGGATCCCACCGGGGAATTGGGCTATATGAAAACATCCTTTGATGCTTATCATAATAAGAACTCCCTATTCCCCATCGCCCTGCCCATCAAAAACAGCAATACCCAAAAACCGGATTCTGTTTGGTATCAATTTGAATAGAAACACCGCAAACCCATAGCGTTCCTTTTTAAAAAATGAAATCCCGTAATGCATCGCATTACGGGATTTTTATTATTGTCAGATCACAACAGTTGCCTTATCAGCATTCTTTTTCATATCCCACCTGATTGCTCTGTAAACCTCAAGCAGTTGCTTACGGGAGGATACACCAAGTTTGCTGTAAATGTTTTTATTATGAAACTTCAAAGTGTTTTCTTTGATGCCCAGTGTGCTCATAATTTCTTTGGTAGAGGTGCCGGCCAAATAAGCATTGTAAATCTCTCGCTCGGTGGGTGTTAAGGTTTCAAGCCCTGTTGCAAAGCATTCCATTGCCGCAACTGAAACGTCGGCTGAGATCCCGCTGATTTCATTGCCTTTTTTTGCCAAAAGATCCTCGTCTTTTTGTGCGATAAGGTCCTTCAATCGTTGGTGTTCTTTCATTACAAGGTGAACGCCTAACAGGAACGATTCGCTGATAATATATGAAAAAGAAAGGAATTCAAAATTTATATCCGTAAGCTGTTCAATGAGCCAAACGGCGATGTTCACAAACACTGCCATAGCAATGCAAATAGCGTGAGAAGTGGTGTCAATGGTTTTTTTAACGGATGCTCTGATGATCACCGCAACCATTGCAGAAAAATAACCCAGCAAATAAACAAGATAAATAGGATGAAGCGGGCCATACACCTTTATAAGAGTGGACGTGCCGTCAACAACGGCAAAAGAAACTTCCTTATAATAAATATCCAATATACCCGGACTTGCCGCTATCAGGAAAACAACTACGGCAACACCGAACAAAGCCTGCGGTAACCAATACTTGTATCTGGTGTTGGTAACGCTCAAAATAATCATCAACATGGAAAGGGGTAAAAATACCGAGCCGAGATAAGATACGCGGTTAGCCCAAAGCGCGGCTTCCAAACCTGACGATAACGACAAAAAGGAATAGCCGATATTGACCACCAAAACCGAAGAGAAAAGGAAAATAAACCATCCTCTGTTTTTGCGTACCAAAATAATACACCCGACCAGTAATATCAAAGCTATAACGGCAGAAACGAGATAAATGGCAGAAAGGGTTGCCGCTTTTTCGCCTGTTCCTCCGCATCCCGAAAGTCCTGTCAATATAGCCAACAAGGGGATTGCCCCCAAAATAAGTTTTTTCATTATAAATTCTCCCTCGACCGTTCTTTTTGATCTTTTGAACAGTCAACCCACACTTTTTCCCACACTTTTTTAAAAAAACGTCATAAAACCCACACTTTTTTGTTGCAAAAGTGTGGCGACTTTCAAGGTGAAAATCCGTAAAATTATATTTGCAAGGTTGTTAAAGGAGGGTATAGATCTTGCCTTTGTCTGTTTTTTGATAAAGGGGTACCCCTTTATGTTGGAATCCCAACATAAAGAACTCTGCGAGCGCGCCAACGAACACAGAGTCCGCCCCTTGAAATCATACAGCATTATTATACCGCAAAATTTCGGTTCAGTCAAGAAATGCGCCGACGTTTTGGGCGATTATTTGAATGGATTTTCAAAATCCTGTGGAAAGGGGAAAAATATGGCTGAAAGACTCACCGCCAAATATAAAACCGTTTCAGACAACGGTGGAAACAGATACCTGTTTTTTTGCGACGTATCAGGCGCTCACGTACTCACTACCAAAAAGTCTTACTGTTTGGAAACCCCCGAGAAAGAATTGCTTGAGGCGTGGCAGGCAGAAGGCCGCCGCCTGTTCAATCGATGTCACAAATGCGGCAAATGGGTAATTGATGAGGTGTATAACGCCGAGGTGCTGGAATGTGTGGAATGTGCGCCCTACGAATGTGAGCCTAACTTTTGCAAAAACTGCGGTAAAAAGCTTGAGCAGCCTGCAGAAAATTGTCCTTCATGCGGAAAACCATTGATTTACAAAGGAGGTATTGATTGATATGACACAAAAAGTGCGTTTCAAAACGCTGGAAGGCTTTGGTTTTGGCCCTAACGTAATGAAAAAAACCAAGGTATGCGTCAGGTGCGGTCAGATGGTCAAATCCAAAAGTGCCATTTGCCCCGAATGTGGCGAAAAACTACCCAGGGAAACCATCTTTGATCGCTACAAGAAAAAGCATCCCAATTGCCCGAGTTGTGATATGGTCCTTGCTTCCAATTCACAATATTGCCCCAACTGCGGGGAGAAAGTAAAACTGGATTAACTATCAATACAAAACTTAATGATTCACAATTCAAGGAGGAACGGTTTTATGTCAATATTTGACAGGTTAAAGCAAAGCACTTCGCAAATCCCCCCTGCCGCGCCCGTAACCGGCGGATGTGAAAAAATGGTTTTTACTTTTGCGGCACTTCCCGAAAGCCTAGCCCAGTTAAAAGCACGCCCCGAGGCTGTGCTTGACAACCCCTTTGGAACTGCGGCCCTCACCGTATGCGCTCTTTGCGTATATGCAGCAGACAAAAATATAGGTATCGAGATGCTCAATTTCCTTCGCGGTCCGCGTCCGCTCTCCCCGATGGATGTCTCTTTTCTTGACGACCGCTTCCGTGACGGAAAAACTTACGTTCCGTTTTCGTATTTTAACGGCGCAACCCCCGAAAACGAATATACCCCCACCGCTCCGTTCACACTGACGATTGAATCCAACCCCTATTCCGATGCAAACGCAGGATATAAAAAGCTCTTTGTAAAAAGCGGCGGTGCAGATAACCCCCGTGAGATCGTTCTTCGGATGACAGCAGACGGAAAATGGATGCTGTGGGATCAGATGATTCTGGTGGGCATCCGCGAACCCCGTTCTGCAAATCCGTGGGCTTAATGCGAAGGACAAAAGCAAACGGCGGATTCTTCCTCTGTTTGCTGGTCAATCTACTACTTAATTCAGAGTGGAGTATACCTGCATGGATCGCACTTGCTTTACATTTTACATTTCACATTTCCATTTGGTGGTTTATTGGCGGTATGGCCTTTTGGATACTGTCTATCGCATGGGGAATGTGGTTTATGGGCCTTGCTTGCAAAGTGGGCAGTGAGCCCGACCCGGAAAAGCAAAACA
>JAZOXD010000246.1:0-2134 GCA_045659565.1 Eubacteriales bacterium
GTGAAGCCCTGGGGAACGGGAAGACCGATCTTGGTCATCTCGGCCAGGTTTGCACCTTTACCGCCCAGAAGGTTTCTCATGGATGCGTCGCCCTCGGAGAAGAGGTAAACAAACTTTTTGCTCATGAATTTTTTTCCTCCATATATAAATTTTTTACGAAATTTTTGGATACCAAACGCCGGGGGCGTTCAGTACCACCTAATATTATAACACAAAAGTTGCGTTAGTCTACCATTTTTTTGAAATTCTCGATTTTTCCCAACTTTTTCGGTTTTCCGGGGGATTTTCCCGCCGATTTAACGAATTTTAGGCATTTTTCTGCCGTTCCAGCAGCTTCAGCTTGGTGATATCGCCATAAACCGCCCAAGGTCCCTGGCCACTGAAATCCCCCACATCGGCGGCGGTAAAAACCAGCCCTTGCCGATAAGCAACGGGGAGCAGGGGGGTAGCCTGATCAAAGGCTGCCGCCACATCCTTCAATTCCTTTTCGCCGGCTTTATAGGCGGCCACCGTTCCTTCCAAGGCGGAGAAATCGCCAAAGCTAAAGTTGACGGTGCTGCCGGCAGCATACAAAGCGGTGTTCAGGCTGCGGCCGGTCTTCATCTCGCCCAGATAAAGGTCATAATCCCCGGTAGCCAGCCTTTTTTCGTAATCCGCTCGGCTGACAACCTCCACCCGAAGCTTTATACCGGAAAGGGCAAAGCTTTCTGACACCGCTTGGGCCACATTTTTTTGCACCACCCCGATATCTGCCACCAGCAGAGAAAAGGTCAGTTGCTGACCGCTCCCGTCCAACAGAGCATTTTCCGTCAGAGTCAGCCCCACCTTGGCGGCTTCCTCCTTCTTTTGAGTGGCGGTCAGTTCTGTTCGATGGGTCAATCCGGCCGCCTTGTGCCAACCCGCAGGGAAGGGGTAGGCAGTGGCTTCCGCCTGGTTCAACAGCACCTCGGAAGCGATTTTTTTGCGGTCCAACAGCCCATTCAGCAAAGAACGGATGCCGGCTTGATTCAAATGGGGTTTTTGGCAATTGATCCCCAGGAACAAAAGGTCATCCCCCGCATAGGTCTGCACCCGGTAGTCCCGTCCGCCGGAAAACTCCGGATCGCTCTCTTCCGATTCGAAATATACATCCAAAAGCCCCACAGAAAACAAATCCTGCCGCTCTTTTTCGTTGGCGGGGGCTTTTAATTCAATGGTCTGTACCGAAGGCTGTTCAAAATATTGCTGGTTGGGCACCAAAACGGTTTTGCCGTTCTGCTGACCAAACCGATAGGGTCCGCATCCCACCAGGGCACCGCTTTTGACCACCGGCAGGTCCAGATTGTTCATGAAATCTGCGTCCGGTGCCCTCAATTGCAGCACCAAGGTCCGCTCGTCCACCACACTCCAGCTTCGCACATTGGTCAGCCGGCCATAATAAGGGGAGGTGGGATGGTTGCGAACGGTCCGGATGGAAGCCGCCAGATCCGAGGCGGTCAACTTGGAGCCGTCGCTGAACTTCAGCCCCTCCCGCAAAACCACCGTACAACGGGTCCCCTCCACGGTGATCCCGCCGGCCAGCACATAAACCGGCTTCAGGCTTTCGTCCAGCCGGATCAGGGGGCTGTACACCAATTTCAACAGTTCGTGGTTTTCGTTATTGGTGGCGGTGAGGGGATTCTGATCCATATCCTCATAAAAGATCATGGAGATGGAATCCCGGGGCGGCAGGGTCTCTGCCTCTTGTTTTTGCGCCCCCACGAAGGCACCCAGCTGACTGCTTTGGGGCAGATCGGCGATCCCGCTACACCCGCTGAGCAGTAAAACCAGCGCCATAAAAATCAAACTTAAACGCTTCATATTATTCCTCCAATGCAATGGCGCCGATCAGGTTTCCCCGTTGACCATTGGTATACCGATGGGAATAAAATTGTTCATTATTACAGAATGTACATTTTTCACAACAAAAAATCCGGTTTTTTTCCAATCCGGCCTGTTCCAGCACCAGGCGGCAGGCCTGCCAGAGATCGATCATGGAATGACCCTCCCGACGGGAAGGCAAAAAGGGAAGTTCCCCGGGAAAGGCCTTGTCGAACTCCTCCTGCACCTCCGGCCCCACCTCAAAACAGCAGGGCCCAATGGAAGGACCGATGGC
>JAZOXD010000247.1:0-8456 GCA_045659565.1 Eubacteriales bacterium
AAATCCCATTAAGAAGCAGGTTGCCGCCATTTCCGTTGGCGTGCTGGACCTCGTTCCTTCGCTGGATCTTTGCTACCGGGAGGATAGCCGTGCCGATACCGATATGAACGTTGTGATGTCCTCGAACGGTGGGTTTATTGAAATTCAGGGCACCGCCGAAGGGGAGGAGTTCGATAAAAAGCAGCTGGATACCCTTTTGAGTCTTGCCAAGGGTGGCTGCCAGAAGATCTTCAAGGCACAGAATAAGGTATTATTATAATGAATAGAAAATTTGTAATTGCAACCAATAACCCCCATAAAGTGGTGGAGTTCAAAAAAATTCTGGAACCCCTGGGGATCACCTGTGTTTCTCAAAAGGAGTTGGGGATCCAATGTGACGCCGAAGAAACCGGCACCACTTTTGCGGAAAATTCTTATATAAAGGCAAAGGCGGTTTATGATCTTTGCGGCTTGCCCACAGTTGCGGATGATAGCGGTATTTGTGCCGATGCTTTAGGTGGAGAACCCGGCATCTATTCTGCCCGCTACGGTGGTGAAGGCTATGACGATTGGGGTCGGCTTCTGTTATTGTTAAAAAATATGGAACCCCACGAAAATCGTGCCGCCCATTTTACTTCTGCCATTTGCTGTGTGATCAATGATCAAACTGTAATTGAAGCAGAAGGCTATGTGTTCGGACAATTGATCCGGGAACCCCGGGGCGAAAACGGCTTTGGCTATGATCCCATCTTTTTACCGGATGGTTATACTAAAACCACTGCCGAAATGGCTGACGTTGAAAAAAACGCCATCAGTCATCGTGGGAATGCATTAAGAGAACTTGCAGAAAAATTAAAGGAGTATTATGATGTTAACCAGTAAGCAACGCGCCAAGCTGCGCGGCATGGCTTCCACGGAAGATACCATCTTCCAGTTGGGAAAAGATGGCATTACCGAAAATTTTGTAAAATCGGTGGACCTGGCTTTGGCCGCACGTGAACTGATCAAATTTAAAATTTTGGAAAATGCGATGATGGACCGCCGCGAAGCGGCTGAAGAAATTGCCCGCCTTACCAATAGCGAGGTGGTTACCGTGATCGGTACCAAGGTGGTTTTATATCGCCCCGCCGAAAAACCGGTTATTCAACTGTAAAATGGGAAAAATTCTGGTGTATGGCGGAACTTTTGATCCGCCTCACGAAGGCCACCGTAATCTGGTGGATGCGGCGTTCAAGGAAACTGCTTTTGATCGACTGCTTTTGATCCCGTCCTATATCCCTCCCCATAAAGCCCATTCACCGGCCTTGCCCTTTGAAACGCGAAAAGGCCTGCTGTTGGATTGCTTTGGCGATTTGCCCGGGGTAGAGGTTCTGGATATCGAGCAAAAGCGGGAAGGGAAGAGCTATACCATAGATACCATCCATCAGCTGGAAGCAGTGTATCCCAATGGTGAACTCCACTTTCTGATGGGCAGCGATATGTTTTTATCTTTTGAAAACTGGCGTTGCTTTGAGGAACTCTTGGAAAAGTTGATTTTAGTGGTGAGCTCCCGCGAAAAAGGGGATCTTTCTCAATTGAAAGCTCATCGGGAAATGCTCATGAGGGAATATGATTGTAAAGGGATTATCCTTTGCAACCAAGAACCGGTAATTTGCTCTTCCAGCGCCATGCGGGAGCTGGGCGGCGGTCTGGCGGGCCGCATCTATCGGCATATTGGGGAAGCCTTGGATGCCAAACGAGCCTGCCACACCTTCCGGGTGGCGGAATATGCCCGGCAATTAGCTTTTAAATCGGGTTTGGATCCGGAAAAAGCCTATCTGGCCGGCCTGTTGCATGATGCCACCCGCTGTTATTCTGAGGAATGGCATAGGGGTTATATCCAAAAGCATCAGATTCCCGTGTCATCGGTGGATCTTCAATATCCCCATATTCTCCATCAATACACCGGCGCAAAATTTGCCGAAGAAGAACTGGGGGTTGACGATCCCGTAATTTTGAATGCGATCCAATGCCACACCACCGGAAAGGAACAGATGGAACCGTTCGATATGCTGGTCTTCTTTGCCGATAGCTGTGAACCCGGCCGGAACTACCCTGACGTTGAGGAACTGCGCCGTTTGGGTGAGCAGGATTTAAAAAAGGGAACGCTCGCTGTTTTAGAGCATACCACAGCGTTTTTAATAGAAAAGGGGAGCCCGGTTCATCCAAGAACTGCGGCGGCCCAAATGCATCTTCAAAAGGAGTTGAATGAAAATGAATGAGGCGGTAGAACTTGCTGTTAAAGCGTTAGATAGCCGTAAGGGGCTTGATATTGAAATTCTGCGTGTCAGCGATATCACTGTGATGGCGGATTATTTTGTGATCTGCACCGGTACTTCCAGCACCCAGATCAAAACCCTGGCAAACGAAGTGGAATTTGAATTAAAGGAGAAACTGGATCTTGATCCCCTGCATCGGGAAGGATATCAGGGCTCCGATTGGATTCTGCTGGACTATGGATTTTTGATCGTCCATGTCTTTTTGCATAATGCCCGGGATTTTTATAAATTAGAACGCCTTTGGAGCGATGGAGAACACATCGATCCGGCAACGATCATCGACCAGGAGGGAAATAACGATGAAGTATGATTACAGCGCCATTGAGAAAAAATGGCAAAAGTATTGGGATGAGCACGAAAGCTATAAGGCTGTGATTGATCATTCCAAACCCAAGTTTTACGGTCTGGTAGAATTTCCGTATCCTTCCGGCCAGGGGCTCCACGTGGGTCATCCCCGGTCCTATACGGCTATGGATATCATCTGCCGCAAAAAGAGAATGGAAGGCTATAGTGTTCTTTATCCCATGGGATGGGATGCTTTCGGCCTGCCTACCGAAAACTTTGCCATCAAGAATAAGATCCATCCGGCAATCGTTACCGAGCGTAACGTGGCCCGGTTCAAGAGCCAGTTGAAATCTCTGGGTCTGTCCTTCGATTGGTCCCGCGAGATCAACACTACTGATCCTAACTACTATAAGTGGACCCAGTGGATCTTTCTGCAACTCTTCAAAAAGGGCCTGGCCTATAAGAAGGAAATGAACGTTAACTGGTGTACCGGCTGTAAGGTGGTTCTGGCCAACGAGGAAGTGGTCAATGGCGTTTGTGAACGTTGTGCCAGCCCCGTGGTGCATAAAGTTAAGAGCCAATGGATGCTGAAGATTACCGAATATGCCGAAAAACTGCTGGAAGGTCTGGATGGCGTTGATTATATCGAGCGCGTTAAAACCCAGCAGATGAACTGGATCGGTAAATCCACCGGTGCGACCGTTCGTTTTGGTACCACCGCCGGTGCAGAACTGGAGGTTTATACCACTCGTCCGGATACTCTCTTTGGCGCTACTTATATGGTAATCGCTCCCGAGCATCCGATGGTGGATGAATATAAGGATCTTTTGAAAAACTACGATGCGGTTGTGGATTACCGGAACACCGCCGCTGCCAAGAGCGATTTTGAAAGAACCGAACTGGTAAAAGAAAAGACCGGCGTGAAGTTGGATGGTATCAAGGGTATCAATCCTGTAAACGGCAAGGAGATCCCCATCTTCGTATCCGATTACGTGCTGATGACTTATGGTACCGGCGCCATTATGGCCGTTCCTGCCCATGATACCCGGGACTATGAATTCGCCAAGGTATTCGACCTGCCCATTATCCAGGTAGTTGCCGGTGGCGATATCTCCAAGGAAGCCTTCACCGATGTGGCCACCGGAACCATGGTCAACAGCGGATTTTTGGATGGCCTTTCCGTGGAAGATGCCAAAAAGAAGATTGTTGAATTTTTGAGCGAGACCGGCAAGGGCGAGCCCAAAACCAACTATAAGCTCCGGGACTGGGTGTTCTCCCGTCAGCGCTATTGGGGCGAGCCCATTCCCATCGTGCATTGTCCCCATTGCGGTCCGGTAGCCGTTCCCGAAGAGCAGTTGCCCCTGTTGCTGCCTGATGTGGATAGCTATGAGCCCACCGACAACGGTGAAAGCCCCTTGGCGGCAATGGATAGCTTTGTGAATACCACTTGCCCTGCTTGTGGCGCCGCTGCCAAGCGTGAAACCGATACTATGCCCCAGTGGGCCGGTTCCTCCTGGTATTTCCTGCGCTATATGGACCCCACCAACAACGACGCCCTGGCCTCCGAGGAAGCCTTGAATTATTGGGGCCCTGTTGATTGGTATAACGGCGGTATGGAGCATACCACTCTGCACTTGCTGTACAGCCGCTTCTGGCATAAATTCCTCTATGATATCGGTGTGGTAAAGAGCAACGAGCCCTATGCCAAGAGAACCTCTCACGGTATGATCTTGGGCGAGGGTGGCGATAAAATGTCCAAATCCCGCGGCAATGTGGTGAACCCCGATGATATCGTAAACGATTACGGCGCCGATACCTTAAGAACCTATGAAATGTTCATCGGCGATTTCGAAAAGAGCGCCCCTTGGAATACTTCTTCCATCAAGGGCTGTAAGCGTTTCCTGGAAAAATCTCTGAACCTCTTGGATATTCTGGTGGAAGGTGACGAGATCTCTGCCGATTTGGAAATGGTATTCCATCAGACCATCAAAAAAGTCTCCTTCGATATCGATCATCTGAAGATGAATACTGCTCTGGCAGCATTGATGTCCTTGATCAATGAGATCCAGGCAAAGGGCTCCGTGAATAAGAAGGAACTGGAAGTTTATGTGAAGATGCTTTATCCCTTTGCGCCCCATCTCTGTGAAGAAATGTGGCAGTTGGCCGGATTTGAAGGGGATATGACCAGAACACCCTGGCCGGTTTATGATGAAGCCAAAACTAAAGCGTCCCAGGTGGAAATCGCTGTTCAGGTACTGGGTAAGCTGAAGGGCCGCGTGATGATCCCTGCCGAAGCCGAACAGGATGCGGTTATGGAGATCGTTTCCGCCGATGAAAAGATCAAACCCTTGCTGGATGGTAAAAATATCGTTAAAATCATTTATGTTAAAGGCAAACTGATCAACCTGATCGTAAAATAAAAACCAAAGGAAGTGCGAAGGACATCCCTTCGCACTTCCTTTTAATATTATTTCAAAAAATGATTGACAATCGGATGGAAGTATGCTAATATATTATGGCTAACGGAAAATGCGGGTGTAGCACATCGGCTAGTGCATCGGCCTTCCAAGCCGAGGAGGTGGGTTCGATTCCCATCACCCGCTCCATATTTGCGCTTTTAGCTCAGCTGGATAGAGCAACTGCCTTCTAAGCAGTAGGCCGGGGGTTCGAGTCCCTCAAAGCGCGCCAAACAAAAAAGAGCAGAACGAAAGTTTTGCTCTTTTTTGTTTGTTCAATAGAGTTTTTAAGTTCCAAAAATGCTGCGTTCAAAAACTTACATTTTGGGTGAGGGACTCTCGGCTGTGAAAAAGGCCGCACCGGGCCTTTTTCAAGCGCCTCGTCTCAAAGCGCGCCTAAAAACAAAAGCGGAACCTTCGTTCCGCTTTTTTGTGTTAATAATCCGTTCTTCTGCGATACATATATTCATCCATTGCTTTGCTGGTGTAATATAAAACGGCAGATAAGATGCAAAATAAGGCATAAAGGATAAACAGAATCAACCCGATTACGATCAACACATTCCATTGAACAACTTCAAAATAACCGCCGATCAGATAAAAAAGAGTCAGGCAAAGGTTAAAAAGCCCTGCGGCAGCATAAGCCCATCGGGTACCCTTATAGCCAAAATAAAGGGTAAGCGATAAACCAAACTGGATCAGCGGAATCAGGGGATTTAACTCAACCACTAAAAACAACCCTGCAAACATCAAATTCAATAATAGAATCAGGGCGGCGATTAGCTGTCCTTTTTTCTCGGTTTTGTCATAAGGTCTGTGGGTTTTCATTTTTTGAAATTTCCTTTCCGATTCAATTCCATTTGAGCAGTATGCTTTTTGCCCACTTCTTGTTTGGAGATCAGATTGGCGCCCCGCTTAATAGTCGCGCGCCCGTATTTATCCCGGATCAGATCCATTGCTTGATCAATTTTACGTTCTTTTTCCTTGTGTTCATCAGGGATTAAAGATAATTGCACAGCATCCTCGCGGGTAATATTGGTGACAGAAAGTCCCAACAGCCGCAGAGGAGTTTTTTTATCCCAAAGTTCGTCAAATAATTGCTTTGCCGAAGCATAAATCTCGGCTGTAATATCGGTTGGAGCCGAAAGTTTATATTGGTGAGAATGATCCTTAAAATCCTTTCCACGGATTGTAACAGAGATGCAATCTCCTTGAGCATGATCAGCCCTCATTCGGGAAGCAACACTATCTGCCAAGGCAAAAAAGATTCGATTCGCCTCTTCCTGGGAACGTACATCTTTTTCCAAGGTGGTGGAATTGCTGTATCCTTTGGCATCTTCAGGATGGGCCAAAACAGGGGAGGGGTCGAGCCCGTTGGCAAATTGATGGATGGTGAGCCCTAATTTTTGCCCCACCAGATGTTGAATGTGCCGTTGGTCCGCCCGGGCAAGTTGTCCGATGGTTTTGATCATCGCCTTTTCCAGCCGCTCGGCAGTAGCGTGGCCCACGGTGAATAATTCTCCCACAGGCAGAGGCCATAATTTCGTTTCAATCTCATTCTGGAATAAGGTGTGCACCTTATCCGGCTTTTCAAAATCGCTGGCCATTTTTGCCAAAAGCTTATTGGAACCGATCCCCACATTTACAGTGAATCCTAAGGTGTTTCGAATCTCATCTTTGATTTTATGGCCCAAAGCAATCGGGTCCGGATACAGATATCCGGTTCCGCTCATGTCCAAAAAACATTCATCGATGGAAAACTTTTCCATCACCGGAGCATATTTACGGCAAATTTCCATAAAAGCCCTGGAATTTTCCTCGTAAAGGCGAAAGTCCGGCTTAGCAAGAACAAGTTGGGGGCATTTTTGTAACGCCATTCCGATGGGTTCTCCGGTCTTAACGCCCATTTTTTTGGCGGGAATGGATTTGGCCAGAATAATCCCGGTTCGTTTTTGGCGATCACCGCCAATAGCAGAAGGAATCAACCTTAAATCTTCTTGTCCATTCCGGACTCTGCGTGTTGATTCCCAGGAAAGATAAGCGCTGTTCACATCAATATGAAAAATTAGTCGATTCAATTGAGATCAGCGCTCCTTTCTTTTAAATGTCCAATAATTCTTCCGGATTCTGTGCCCAGGCTTCGGCATCCTTTAATTCTTGAATAGTGCCATAGCCGTATAAAACCCCGATTGCACAAAGCCCGCATTGATGCGCACCGTCAATGTCGTAAGAACGATCCCCTACCATAAGGCATTCTTCCTTGATCAGACGATTTTCCTCCAGAACATACTGGATAACCTCATCTTTTTTGGTACGGGTTTCTTCCATAGTTGCTCCGCCGATGAATGTGAAAAGACCCGCTAATCCAAAATGCTCCAGTATTATTTTTGCAAAGGGTTCAGGCTTACTGGTGGCCAGATACAAGCGGAATCCCCGTTCTTTCAATTTTTGTAAAACCTCTGGAATTCCGGGATAAACGGTGTTTTCGTATAAGCCTTTCTCCCTGAAATATTCCCGGTAAACATCGGTTAAATGGCGCGCTTCTTCCGCTGATGCACCACAATACTTCATAAAACTATCAATCAGCGGCGGTCCGATAAAAGCATTCAGAGTCTCCTCGGGTAACGGGGGAAGTTGCTCCTTTTTTAAGGCATAACGAATAGAGTTCTTGATCCCCGGCCCGGGATCGGTCAAGGTGCCGTCTAAATCAAATAAAATATTCCGAATCATTGGTTCAAATCTCCTTTTTCTTTATTTTATCGTATTTCCGGTTGTAAATCAAGGGATTTGTATAATTGGTTTTTTCGCTGCCAATACTTGAAACAGGAGGAAGAATATGAATTTTAAACCATCTTTTGACGATAATTTAGCGTTGATTCAAAAAGTTATGGATCGGGATGATACGTTGCGAATTAAATGGGTATGCAATCCTCATTTTCCGGATTTAAAGATCGTTGTTTTTGCCTCTGCGGCAATGGTTAGCAATGACGTGGTGGATCGGGATATAATCCGCCCGTTATCTACCCAAAAATTTGAAACCACCCCCGAAGGCGCTATGACCGGCGGTATCAATAATCATAGCGTGGAGGTTAGCTATGATGCGCAAAAGGCCATTAATCAACTATGTTTTGGCGATTGCGTAGTGTTGGTAGGGGATGCAGATCGCTGCCTGATCATTGATGCAAAAGGAATTCCCACCCGCAGCGTGCAGGTTCCTGAATCCGAAGGAAGCCTGATGGGGCCGCAGGATGGCTTTAATGAAAACATTATGGCAAATCTGGGGATTTTGAAAAAAAGATTGGCAAATTCCGATTTGAAAAGCGAGTTTGTGACATTGGGGCGCCGTGCAAATAATAAACTTGCGGTTTGTTATCTGGAAGGTGTCGTTCACCCGGAAGTTGTAACTGAATTAAAGGAG
>JAZOXD010000248.1:0-3300 GCA_045659565.1 Eubacteriales bacterium
TGCTGGTGAAGGAAAAACCCATCCCCAGGAAGCAGCCCGCCAGATAAAAGCCCCAGATATTCGGGGTTACCGCCTGCAAAACACAAGCGATCACCAAGCTCAAAAAACCAACCGCCAACAGCTTGCGGGCCCCGAACCGGGCCACCAGACGGCCGAAATAAAAGTTGACGACGGCCATCCCCACAAAGCGGATGCTATCGCTTAAGGAAAAAGCGCTGCGGGGGATCCCCAAAGCCTCGGTCACAGCGGTTAAGTATAAACCCCGATTGGAGCTGCAAAAGCCCAGGGCGAAGAATAGGGTCATGGCGCAAAGGCCGGCCATGATCCATTTATAATCGATTTTCTTTGAAACGGACATTTCGATCATCTCCTTTGCCTCCATTATACTCCCACTCCCCTGTAAAAGCAATTGGATTTTCAAATGAATAGGACAAAAAGAACACCACAGACTCTTTTTGAATCTGTGGTGTATGATTCACGTTCGTTTAAACCACTTGTTCGCCCTTTACGAACACGGCCTTGATATTGAATTCCTTATCCAATACCACAATATCCGCCCGCATTCCCTCGGCCAGAATCCCCCGATCGGTGCAACCTGCGGCCTTGGCGGGGTTCACCGCCGCCATCAGGGCGATTTCTTCGGGGCGATAGCCCAATTTCAGCATATTTTGCGCCCCCACGGAAAGGGGGCAGGCGCTTCCGCAGATGGTGCCTGTTTCCAGTTTGGCAAAGCCATTCTTTACGGTGATCTTCCGTCCGTCGAAATTATAATCCCCTTCGGGCATTCCGCAATAGAAATCGCAATCGCTGATCATGGTGATCTTTTCCACCCCCTTGGCGGCCACCGCCAACTGGATGGCGGGGGCGGAAACGTGGTGCAGATCGCAAATCAATTCGCAGTTCAGCCGTTCATCGGTTAAAGCGCAACCGATCACACCGGGCTCCCGATGGTTAAAGGGGCCCATAGCATTATAAAGATGGGTGACCCGGGTTATGCCCGCTTCCACCCCATTGGCGGCTTCCTCAAAAGTGGCGTCGGTATGGGCCATGGAAACCTTGATGCCCAGTTCCAGGCAGGTTTTGATGGCATTCTCTGCCCCGGGCAGTTCCGGTGCCAAGGATAAAATTTTGATTTTTCCTTGACTCCAATCCCAAAGTTTACGGATCAGCTCCGGGCTGGGGTTTTGCAGCTTATCCGGGTGCATCCCACCCTTGCGGATGGGGTTCATAAAGGGGCCCTCGCAATGGATGCCCAGAATCCGATCATCATCGGCTTCCAGAACCCGTTTGCAATCCAGTTCATATTCCTCTTCCGTTTCGGAAACGAAAGCGGGCAATACCGAAGTGACCCCTTTGGTGGCCAAAAAGTCCAACGCCCCCTTCAAAGGCAGGTCCTTGCCGTCGGAATAAAATTTTACACCCCCGGCGCCGTGAAAATGGGTATCAATAAAGCCGGGCAACACATAGCAACCCTTTGCATCATATTCTCCCTCCACGGAATGGCCGGTGATCACGCCCCGCTCAAAGCAAAGACTCTTGCGCTCCAATTTATATTCTTCATTAAACACCAGACCGTTTTTGATTTTCACAAAAATCACCTCTTACGCTTATTCTAACAAATTAACGTTCGAAATTCAACGGGATGTCACAAAGAATTTCGTCCACCTGATCCTTGGTGCAGATCTGAAAAGGGCCGGTGATATCCCATTTGGAACTATCGCAAAGAAAAACCCTGCGCTTGGCCCGGCGGAGCATCTTGCGCTTGATGGCATTTTCCGTTTCATCCACATCGGTGATCTGTCCCCAACGATTAATGGCCTGGGCCGAGAAAAAGGCAATGTCCCCATAAACCGTATCCAAAAAATCCTCGGCATAGGCGCCCAAAAAGCAATCGTTCCGGGGGGAATAGGCACCGCCGGTGCAATAGACCTTGATCTCCCCGTTCCCCGCCAGGGCGTGACAGATCCTTATATTATTGGTGATAATCTTCAGGTTCTTTTTACCCTGCAGATACCGGCAAATACGAAAGGCGGTGGTAGAAGCATCCATCAGCACCGTATCCCCGCT
The DNA here is from genome assembly GCA_045659565.1 of Eubacteriales bacterium. GTDB lineage: Bacteria > Bacillota > Clostridia > Oscillospirales > QAKW01 > QAKW01. The sequence continues at coordinate 2,068 of JAZOXD010000248.1, forward strand.
CTGGATCAGTTCCGCCGCCTTGGCGGCCACCAGATTCTTACCGGCGGCGTGGGATTGCTCCCGCAGTTCCACCGGAATCACATCGTTTTTGTATTTGGCCAGCACCACGCCCCCATAGACCTTTTCCACCAGCCCGTTCCGGGCCAGTTCCTCCAGATCCCGCCGGACAGAGGCCTCGCTGACATAAAGAACCTTGGCCAGCTCCTTCACCGAGGAGGTCTGATGCTGCTCTAAAAATTGCAAAATATTTTTTTGCCGTTCAAATTGAAGCATTGTTGCACCTCTTTGCAAAAGTTTTGCATGTTTTTTGAAAATCTTTCAACTTACGGTATCTTCCTTGACAAAGAACCGGGTTTTTCCTATAATTTATTATATAAAGTTTTGCAAAGTTTTTCAATCTTTTTCAAAGGAGAATTTTATTATGGCTATTGTAACTATCATTGGTTCCGGTATGATGGGCTCTGCTCTGGCCTTCCCCGCCCGGGAAAACGGTCACGAAGTACGCCTGGTGGGCACCCATCTGGATCGGGAGATCATCGAAACCAGCAAGGCCACCAACCGCCACCCCAAATTCACCAAGGATTTCCCCGCCGGTCTGAAGTATTATCAGATCGAAGAGGTGAAGACCGCCATTGAAGGCGCCGACCTGATCATCGGCGGTGTCAGCAGTTTTGGTGTGGATTGGTTTGCCGATACCATCCTGCCCATCATCCCCGAAACCATCCCCGTGATCACCGTGACCAAGGGGTTGATCGATACCCCTGAAGGGAAACTGATCACCTACCCCGCCTACTGGCAGCAAAAACTGGACGCCCTGGGCCTGAAAACCGAACTGAACGCCATCGGCGGCCCCTGCACCAGTTATGAACTGGTTGCCCACGACCAAACGGAAGTGGCCTTCTGCGGTAAGAATATGGAAACTTTGAAAAAGATCCGCGCCATTATGGAGACCGATTATTATCACATCAGCCTTTCCACCGACGTTGTGGGCATCGAAAGCGCCGTTGCCCTGAAAAACGGCTACGCTTTGGGGATCGCCCTTACCGTTGGTCTGAATCAAAAAGCTTTCGGGTTGGATAGTGAGCTTCACTACAACAGCCAAGCCGCCGTGTTCGGCCAAGGGATGAAGGAAATGAGCCGTCTGCTGGATTTCCAGGGGGCAGGCACTTTGAATAACCTGTCCGTGGGCGTTGGGGATCTGTACGTAACCGTTTACGGCGGGCGCACCCGCTT
>JAZOXD010000249.1:0-6733 GCA_045659565.1 Eubacteriales bacterium
GGTAAGCTGGACGCCTGGACCGAGTGCTTTGATTATCAGCGCTGGGCCGGTGCCTTTGCTGCCACCGGTGTGGATGGGGATTTTTATTCCCTGCGGAAGCGGGAATTCGATGAACTTTTACCCTGGGATTTTATCGATATCGGTGTTACCAAAGAATATTTAATGAACGAGGCCAAAAAGGCTTACGAAAATAAGACTACGCAAAACTGTCAGGAAGGCTGCAGTGGTTGCGGCGCCAATAAAATGATTGGGAGGAAATGCGATGTTTAAAGATATGCGTGTGCGCTTTTGTAAGCAGGATAGCGCCATTTACTTCTCCCATCTGGATTTGAACCGTGGGGTTCAGCGGGCCTTGCGCCGTAGTGGAATTCCTTTTTGGAGCACTGGCGGCTTCAGCCCCCATCCTTACTGCATTTTTGCTCAACCCCTGTCTTTGGGCTTTGAAAGCGAGGGGGAACTCTTTGATTTCCGCATTCGGGAAGGGGAATCCTTTGATCCGGATGCCTTGAAAAAAGCTTTTTCGGATTCTTTGAAAATCTTGGAAATCTATGAACCGGAAATGTCCTTTAAACAGATTGCTTGGGCCGATTATCGGGTGGAATTAAAAACCGAAAGCCCTGCCGAAACAATCCAAACGGCCTTTGAAGGGCCACTCACCGTTCTGAAGAAAACCAAGCGGAGCGAAAAAGAGGTGGATATCCGGGAATTTATCCGTTCCATCTCTGCTGACCAAACTGCCCCCGGTCTGGTGACGCTTTCTGCCTCCATTGCTGCCGGCAACGACCGCTCCTTGAGCCCCAACTACTTGGCTGAAGGCCTGAATAATGCCGGGATCAAAACTGAACTCCATCGTGTTCGCCGCCTTTGCTTTCGGATTGAAAACGGAACAATATTTCGATAAAATAATAAACCTCCACCAAAGTGGAGGTTTATTATTTTATTCGTTGGAATTAAGCAAAGGGCAGGAAATCATACACTTTTTGCTTGTTACATGTAAGGGAATGAGCCTACGCACTTTAAAAAACAGTGAATTGCATCTGTGAAAATTTAAAAGGATAGAGGGCGGTTTCCTTGTTTCGCTCAGTGCAGATCCTATCGTTTATAAATGAAAATTCGGGTAGTGATTGTATGATCTACATATCCAGTGATTAATCTTATCCGGCTGGACCCCCCTTGTCGGCACCTTTAGACATAAATCCTTGACTCTTCAATAAACAAAAAAGCCACCCTATTGGGTGGCTTTTTATATGGCGGAGAGAGGGGGATTCGAACCCCCGAACGGGTTTAAGCCGTTACACGATTTCCAATCGTGCGCCTTCGACCAGCTCAGCCATCTCTCCAAACTCGCTTGGCTATTATATAACGAATAGAATCAAAAGTCAAGTGTTTTTTAAAAGTTTTTTATTTTTCGTTGCTTTGATTGGCGGTGGGGAAGAGTTCACGCCAAACGTCGGTGTGAGCTTCACAATCCAAGTAATGGCCAAACCGCTTATTATTCGTTTCTGTGGAATTATCATTGCAGGCATTATGAATGACTTTGACGTATTTTTCGCTCATTCTTTCACAAAAAGCGTGCCAGCCTTTTTTCCATTCGCCGGTCTGTAGTTCTTCATTTCGTTTGGCAAAGGCGGCCATAATTTCATCTGCGTCCTCGCCTTTGGCCAGAGTGATGCCGTCCTTCAATGCCCGAATTGGGGTGAAGGAAATTTCGTTGCTCTTGGTATCGTAATCCACTGCCAGAGAGGTAAACCAGCCATCCTCATTACTTTCGTGGATAAAGTGGAAGTTGCCTTGGCCGTAAAGAATATGACAACCCTCGTAGTTTTCATAGCAACCGATGCAATGGCTGTGTTGGCAAAGAATCAGGTCGGCGCCTGCTTTTGCCATGGTGCGGCAAGCCTTCAAAAGGCGGGGAGAGGGGTATTGGGAATATTCTTTGCCCCCGTGATAGATCAGGATCACTCGGTCGTTCTCAGCCTTGGCTGCACGGATATCGTCCAGGGTATCAAAAACATCAAAGGGTCTGCACCCCATCCGATCCTCTAAAGCATAGGAATATTCATGCTCGCAAACGGTGATCAGGCAGATTTTCTGCCCGTCCTTTTCAATAATCAAATTCTTTCTGGAATCTTCGTAATTTTTGCCGAAGCCGGTGTATGGAATCCCATTGGCATCCAGAGTCTTCAGGGTATCTTGGGCCCCTTCAATGCCAAAGTCAAAGAAATGATTGTTGCTAAGGCCGCAGCAATCTACTCCCAGTTCTTTCAAAACTTCAACAGTTTCAAAAGGAGCCTTCAGATTGGGACCGAATTTTTCGATTTTATGTTCGCTTTCTGTGATGGCACATTCCAGATTCACAAATCGAAAATCTTTGCCTTCAAACAGAGAAACCGTATCATTGAATAAAGTGGCAGTGTCCTTTTTCTTAAAGAGTGGAACAGAAAATCCTTCTGTGGGGCAAAAATCTCCTAAAAATAATGCTTTCATAATAACCTCCGTACTTTATGTGTCTTTTTTCTGTTCGATCTTGTTGCGAATACTCTGCATATCCAGATCTAATTGTGCGATCCGATCTGCACAATCTAGCAGCTCTTTCATAATCTGATCTGCATTCTTCAGGTCTTTTTTATATTTCATTTTATGGTCCAGGCTGGCCCAAAAATCCATTGCAATGGTACGCAGTTGAATTTCCACGTGCATCATTCGTTTTTCGTTGGCCAGAAAAATCGGGATCTGAACAATCAAATGTAAACTGCGGTATCCGGATGGCTTGGGCGATTTTATGTAATCCTTCACCCGGACTAATTTTACATCGTCTTGCTTTAAAAGGTAATGAGCCAGTAAATAAACATCTTCCGGAAATGCGCAGATCACCCGCACCCCGGCAATGTCACGGATTTCTTGTTCAATGGACTCTAGCGAAAGGGGAAGCCCTCTTCTCCAAAGTTTATCGATAATGCTGCGGGGATCCTTCAGCCGACACTTGATGGTTTCAATGGGGTTGCGAGCGTGGGTCACATTCAGCCCCTCGTTCAAAACCTTAAATTTGGTTTCAACCTCCATCATGGCGCATTGGTAATAGGCCATCAAATTACGGAAATTGCTTTCCTGCTTCATTACCTTAGCCAGCTGCTCAATGTTGCCGCTTTGGGTTTCAAAAACCACTTCATTGATGGTGTTCATTGTTAAAAACCTCTTTTCGGAACTTCTGTAGACATTATACTATAGAAAAATCAAGAAAGGAAGTATAATAAGTAAAAAAAGGGTGAATTATTTGTAACGGTTGGTAATTTTAACAAGAATTCCCTTTTCTTCCTGTAAGATTGTCGTTCAAACGGCAGAAATCGAGCCAAAACAATTGAAAAAAGCCTTATAATACGCTATAATGAATAAGAAATAAAAGCAAAGGAGAGTTAAAAATGAAAAAGACCATTTGTAAATATGAATACGATACCGAAAAATCTGTTATTGTAAAAAAGGTTACGGTTGGTTCCTTTGGCGATGCTGACGGATATGAAGAAACCTTGTATCAGACCGCTGACGGTAAGTATTTCATTTACGTAAACGGCGGGTCCGAATCTCCCTATACCAAGGAAGATATCAAGCGGATTGCCAAGGATAAGGCTGCCGTCTGGGTGAAAGACCACGAATAATTGATTGTTAAAAGAAGGAGGACGGAATTCCGTTCTCCTTCTTTATTTACTTGGTGTGAAAATGACCAAAACAGGCTTGCTTTGCAAGACTGTTTTTGGTGGCATATTTTCTTAAATTTTGTTGACAAATATCACAAAGAGTGCTAAAATATAAAAAATAAATCTTTAAGGCGATACAGAGAGATCGGCAAGATTGACCAATAGAAGTAAACCACGGTAAGGGTAAGTTGCGCCCTAAGCCGATTTTAGTGTGTCTGCCTTGCCGAATTCGGTAAGGCTTTTATTTTTGAAAAATTGAAGAAAGGAATTCAAAATGGCAGAAGTTTTAAAGGCAAAATTGATGAAAACCGATCTGGGATCCGAATTCGAGACCCCTGTTTCTTCTTTTTTGCTGAATAGCCCTTTTAATCATTCCGATTATATTGTTTTTCCCAGCTTTTGTGATGTGCATGTGCATTTCCGAGAGCCGGGATTTTCTTATAAAGAGACCATTTTAACCGGATGTAATGCAGCAGCGCGGGGTGGATATACCTCGGTGTGTACCATGCCGGATTTGGATCCGGTGCCCGATGGCGTGGCCCATCTGGAAGAACAATTGAAACTGATTCGTCGGGATGCCACCATCCGAGTTTATCCCTATGCTTCCATAACGGTTGAGCAAAAAGGGGAGTGCCTTTCCGATCTGGAAGGGATGGCCAAAGACGCTTTTGCTTTTTCAGATGACGGCAAAGGTGTGCAGGACGAAAATTTAATGCGCACCGCCATGATCAAAGCCAAAGAATTGGGTAAAATGATCGTAGCCCACTGCGAGGATAACAGCCTGCTTTACGGCGGCTATATCCACGATGGCGAATATGCAAAGCTTCACGGCCATAAAGGCATCTGTAGTGAAAGCGAATACGGCCCCATCGCCCGGGATCTGAAATTGGTGGAAGAGATCGGCTGTGCCTATCATGTATGCCATATTTCCACCAAGGAAAGCGTGGAACTGATCCGTCAGGCCAAGGCTCGGGGTGTGAACGTTACCTGTGAAACCGGCCCTCATTATCTGGTAATGAACGATATGGATCTTCAGGAGGATGGCCGATTCAAAATGAATCCACCGATCCGAAGTGAAGAAGATCGGCTGGCACTGGTGGAGGGGATCAAGGACGGCACCATCGATATGATCGCCACTGACCATGCGCCTCATTCTGCCGAAGAGAAAGCAAAAGGCCTGGCAGGCAGTGCCTTTGGAATCGTCGGTCTGGAAACCGCCTTTGCGGTGATGTATACCAAATTGGTTAAGCCCGGGATCATCAGCTTGGAAAAACTCATCGAGTTGATGTCGATCAACCCCCGCAAGCGCTTCGGCTTGCCCCTGGATGGGGATTTCACTGTATGGGATCTGAATCGAGAATTCAAAGTGAATCCGGAAGAATTCCTATCAAAGGGCAAAGCGACGCCTTTTGTTGGGGAAACATTAAATGGTCAATGTGTCCTTACTGTTTGCAACGGTAAGATCGTGTATAAAGGTTAATTTTAGAGGAGGCTCATTATGGCAAAAAGAACAGATATTAAAAAGATTTTGATCATTGGTTCCGGCCCGATTGTAATCGGTCAGGCTGCGGAATTTGATTACGCCGGCACCCAGGCTTGCCTGGCACTGAAGGAAGAGGGTTATGAGGTTGTTCTCTGCAACTCCAATCCTGCAACAATCATGACGGATACCACCATTGCCGATAAGGTTTATATGGAGCCCCTTACCCTGGAATATATTGCTAAGATTCTGCGCTATGAGCGTCCCGATGCCATTGTCCCCGGGATCGGCGGACAAACCGGCCTGAACCTGGCTATGCAGTTGGAAAAGAAAGGCATTTTGAAGGAATGCGGCGTTCAGCTTTTGGGTACCAGCAGTGAAAGCATCGAGCGTGCCGAGGACCGGGAGCTCTTTAAGGAACTTTGCCAATCCATTGGTGAACCTACCATTCCTTCCGAAATCACCTATAGTATTGAAGAAGCTAAAAAGGCAGCTGCCGAAATCGGTTATCCTGTAGTTCTGCGCCCGGCCTTCACCCTGGGCGGCACCGGCGGTGGTTTCGCTTATAACGAAGAAGAACTCATTGAAGTTGGTCTGAACGCCTTTAAACTTTCTCCTGTTCATCAGGTGTTGATTGAAAAGAGCGTTAAGGGCTATAAAGAGATCGAATTTGAGGTTATGCGCGATTCCACCGACCATGCCATCACCATCTGCGGTATGGAAAATGTGGATCCCGTTGGTGTGCACACCGGCGACTCCATTGTGGTTGCTCCCATTATGACCCTGAACGATCATGATCTGAAGATGCTGAACGATAGCGCCATCAAACTGATCAAGGAACTGAAGATTGAGGGTGGCTGTAATGTACAGTTTGCTCTGAATCCTGAAAGCAGCGAGTATTATCTCATCGAAGTAAATCCCCGGGTTTCCCGTTCTTCCGCTTTGGCTTCTAAAGCCAGCGGCTATCCCATCGCAAAGGTAACCGCTAAGATTGCGGTTGGTATGAGCCTGGAGGAGATCACTATTGCCAACACCACTGCAGCCTTTGAGCCTCAGTTGGATTATGTGATCGCCAAGCTGCCCCGGTTCCCCTTTGATAAGTTCGTAACCGCTACCAATACTCTGGGCACCCAGATGAAGGCTACCGGTGAAATTATGGGTATTGGCTCCAATCTGGAAGAATGCCTCTTGAAATCGGTTCGCTCTTTGGAAACCGGCGTTTGCCATTTCAGTATGGCAAAATTCAAAAATATGGATATTGCCGCAATGAAGGAATATCTGAAAGAGTTCAAGGATGATAATATCTTCTGCATTGCCGAGCTTTTCCGTAACGATGTTTCCGTTGCTGAGATCCACGAGATCACCAAGATCACCTCTTATTTCCTGGAAGCCATTGAAAGAATTGTTGCAATGGAAAGAAAACTCAGCGCAAATGCGGGTGATTTGGAAATATTGAAAGAAGCCAAGAAGATGGGCTTCGGCGACGAATTCATTGCCAAACTCTGGAATCAGAAGGAGATTGAGGTTTATAACCTGCGGAAGTCGGAGGCCAAGCGGTCTT